>JBBPYN010000128.1:0-30969 GCA_038199875.1 Rubrobacterales bacterium | reverse complement strand
GAGAATCCGGCACCCGGACTCATGGGGCATTTCCTTCAGACAATCGAGGGACCTGCGCCCAAGTGCCTTGACGGTGTTCGGGAGTTCGATGGTAACGGCCCGTTATCCCTGGAATGAGAGCTTAGGAAAGGTTAGCCGTTCTTAACCAGGCGTTGCCCGGCATGTTACGTCCGTCCTCTACAGTGCCCTTCGAGCTACGTACTGGAGGTGCGTTCTGTGGGAGAGAGAACGAGGCTAGGGCTCGGGGTGTTAGGTGCCGCGCTGGTGCTTGGCGGTCTGGGAGACATTCTGCTCCGCGCCACGCCCTGGGGGGTCAACTTCCTCACCTGGGTAACGGCGCTGGTCGGCATGGCCGCCCTTCTTGCCGGGTGGGGGCGCGTGGGCACGGGGGGAGATGGGAAGTGGATGGTCTTCGTGGCGGTAGTCTTCGCCTCAGGGATCGCATTGCGCGCCTCTCCCGTTGTGGTGGTCCTCGACGTCCTGGCGGTCTTGATCTCGCTCTCCATCGCAGTGTGGCGCGGACGCAGCGGCAGCCTGGTACGCGCAGGGATCTCGGATTACATCATGGGTGGGACCCACGCTGGTATCCTCACCTCCGCTGGACCTCTGCCGGTCAGCGTGGCCGACATAGAGTGGCGCGATGCGCTGCGCGGGCGGTGGAAGGGCCAGGCGCTGGCGGTGTCTCGCGGTGTGCTGCTGGCCGCGCCCCTACTGATCCTCTTCGGCGCCCTCTTCGTGGCGGCTGACGCCATCTTCGAGCGGCTCGTGATCGACGTTTTCGGCTTCGACCTCGCCGATGTCTTCACGCACCTGTTCCTCATCGGACTCTTCGCCTGGATCACGGCAGGCCTTCTCTGGGCCGGCCTCATGGCGCGCGTCCCCGAGAACCTCGTGATCCCACGCCCGAGAGTAATCTCGCTTGGCATCGTCGAGGTCGGGGTCATTCTTGGCCTTCTCGACCTCCTCTTCCTGAGCTTCGTCGTGATCCAGGTGCGCTACCTGTTCGGCGGTGCAGTGCACGTGAGCGCCACGGCGGGCCTGACCTACGCCGAGTACGCCCGACACGGCTTCTTCGAGCTGGCCACCGTAACGGCCCTCGCGCTTCCCCTGCTCCTGCTCGCCCACTGGCTGCTCAGGGCAGAGAACCGCGCCCACGAGGTCCTGTTCCGGACGCTGGCGGGGACTATGGTCGCCTTGCTCTTCGTCGTCGTAGCCTCTGCGCTGCAACGCATGTACCTCTACCAGAGCGAGTTCGGCCTGACCGAGCTCCGCCTGTACACCACCGTGTTCATGCTCTGGATCTCGACTGTCCTCGTCTGGTTCGTCCTTACCGTGATGCGGTCCAGGCGCGACCGCTTCGCCTTCGGAGCCCTGGTCACTGGCTTCGCCGCCATCTTCGCGATAAACGCCATGAACCCAGATGCCCGGATCGCAAGCACCAACATAGAGCGCATGGAAGAGGGCAAGCGCTTCGACGCCTACTACCTGACCACCCTCAGCGCCGACGCTGTACCCGTGCTCGTCCAGGCCTTCCCCGAGATAGGCGAGATGCCCGCGTGGCAGGACTACACCATCGAACAAGCCGTACGCTACGACTGGAGCCCGAGGCCCACGGACTGGCGCACCTGGAACCGAGGGCGCGCCAGGGCCTACCGCGCCCTCGGTGACTACATCGAAGGCCAGGCCGAGCGAAAACCCGATATGGCCAGGATCGACATCCCGTAACAAGATAGGGCGCCTATACACCGCCTCAGCCGAGTTATCCACAACATGTTGTGGATAAAGTCAGAACAACGGGGGATAAGTGATCCATCTGTAACAAGCACGCGGAGCCTGAAGGGCTCCGCGTGCTGAGACAAGCCTGCGAGGCAGGCTTGTCGAAATACATTACAATCAGTGTGCAGGTACGAACATCGACAAGAGGTGAGACAGTGATAACCGAGGAGCGGGTGCAGGACCAGTTGCGCAACGTCATAGACCCTGAGATCGGGATGGACCTGGTGGAGCTTGGCCTGATCTACGACGTCGGCGTGCACGATGATGGCCGCCACGTCGACGTAACCTTCAGCCTCACGAGCCCAATGTGCCCGGTTGGGGACCTCATTCAGGAGCAGGTCGAGACGGAGGCTCTCTCCATCGAGGGCGTAGAGACCGTGAACGCTCAACTCACGTTTGATCCGATGTGGAGCCCTGAGATGATGAGCCCCGCCGCCAAACTCTTCTTCGGCAGGTAAACTCAGATATCCACGAACGCCCTGCTGTAGAACTCGATCCTGTAGAAGCCGGGATTCTGCACCTACTGGGTTGCGGCGACCCCGTGATGGCCGGCATCGTCCGCGACGCAGGGCCGCTCAACTCGGACCAGCGGCCCCGCGGGCGGCCCGCGGACGCCTACAGGGCTCTCGTCCGCACCATTGTCGGCCAGCAGCTCTCTATAACAGCGGCACGCACCATCTACGCGCGTTTGAGTGCGTTGTTCGGAGATCGCGCGCCCGAGCCGGAGGAAATCCTGGCCGCCGACGAGGAGGCGTTGCGGGCTGCTGGCCTCTCGCGGCCCAAGATCTCCTACCTCAGGGACCTCGCCCGACGCGTAGTTGACGGTGAACTCGACCTCGACTCGCTCCACGTCCTCCCCGACGGGGAGGTAATAGACAGGATCACGAGCGTCAAGGGGCTCGGACGTTGGAGCGCGGATATGTTCCTGATCTTTCACCTCGGCCGCCCAGACATCTTGCACGTCGGAGACCTCGGCATTCGCCGCGCCGTCGAGCGGGCATACGGCCTTGAGGAACTCCCCGACGCGGAGACCCTGGATGATATAGCCGCATCCTGGCGTTCCCAGCGCACGCTCGCCTGCCTGTATCTCTGGGGCTCCCTCGACAACGTGCCCGAACCGGCATGGCCTTTGCGGCGCGGCTAGGTTGGACCAAAACAGGACGCTCTCTGCGCCGAAGTCATGGCCTGTGTAGCTGCGAGGGGGTCTTCGCCGGGCGACGACGTTGGCTGGAGCGCGCCTCGTCGATCGTGAGGCGTTGACCATCGAAGCGGCCGCGCACCTCGACCGGTAGGGCGCCGGGGGCATCGAGCGACCCCAATCGAAACCGCGCCTCCTGGCCGTGTATCTGGCCCTCACCGCGTAGAAGCGGGCGAGCATCGTGGGTAGTTACCGCGACGCCAAACACGCGGTTCGGGCGTGGTTCGACGATAATCCGGTACCTCTCTTCCCAGCCCGTACCCTCCACTTTCCTTCGTTCCGCCACGGCACCTATCTCACCCTGGTGCGCGAACAGGTCGACGCCACGCCGCAAAGAGTCTTCGGCGAACAGGAATACGAGATTGCGGCCCTGGCACCGCAGCGACAGGGCGCCCTCCCTGCTCAGCCGTCGGGACGGGACGCCCCTGATGGCCCCCGCGAGATCCTCCTCCGATGGTGTGCCAACGTCGATCTCGGCCGTGCGTTCGTCTTGTCCGGGGGAGAGCCTCGAGACCTCCGGGCTGAGACGGGTGGTCTCTGTCCCCGGCAGGCGATCGGTCAGAAGACCTAGCGCGCGCCTCGCCTCCCTTCCCACGGGGTCCGGTCGTTGGGTAAGCGACTCCAGACGGGAGATGTGATCGCGGGATCCCGTCTTGCCCAGTGCCAGCGCTACGGCCCTGAGGGTGACGCCCTGGCGCGTGTCGAGGCCCCTCTCCAGCACGCGGGTCGCATCGGGACCACCCATGTCGCCGAGGAACTGGGCCGACATTGCGCGCAGCCGCGGCACCTCCTGCTCGTTGGTTAGCAGACGCTCTAGATCCTGGACTTTCTGCGGATAATCCTTGCGCCCGAGCAACGCCAGGGCGAGCGGCCTCGAGAGACGCGCCGGCCCTTCGAAAGTGGCCTCACGTAGCTCATCGACCGAATAGGCATCTGCGTCGATCATGTCGTAGGAACGTTCGTTGTTCATGCTGTCCACCTTAGCTCACTCCTTAGCAACCGGCCCTTATGGAGCAGTGGTCATCCATGTTATCGCCCTGGCTGCTTGTAAGCAGCACCGAGTCGCGGGTGCTGATGGCACACCGGGATTGCGCCATCAGATTGTTCTTTTCGGTGGTGCCAGCCGGACAGTCGTCCCCGTGATTATGCGACAGACCGAGGTAATGGCCCAGTTCGTGGGCGAACGTCCGGGCGGTCTGTTCGCTCCCCCACAGCCCGCAGGTGGCACCGTTCATGCCCTTCGCGTTCTTGTCGCAGGGCCCGTCGATTGCCGAACGCCCCAGTATCTGACCGCCGTTCGCGGCGATCGACATGTTGTGCGGGACGAACAGATCGATGCCGTCGTTCGGGACCGTCCAGTCCTGCGTCAGGTCCTCGAGGTCTCCCGTCGTCGTCGGCATGTCCAGCCCGTCCGCATCGGCCGTAGATACGACCCAGTGCTGTACCCTGCCGATTCCTACGCCGACCGGACGGTAGACGTTACGCAGTTTGAAGATGCTGTAGTCGATCTCGATAAAGTCTGCGTCTGTGAACTGGTCGCTTCCGACCGCGATGACGTTCAGGTTGGAGTGGACCCCCCGGAGCCGAGCGATCTGCTCTTTCAGCGACACCTCGATCCGCACGCCCGTCGGGTCAGGTGGGAGCCTCCTGCGGATGAACCCGAAGAAGTCCCCCAGTATCGAGAACTGGCCGCTGATCCCCACGCAACCGGCGAGGGTACGGATCGATGCTGCCATGGCCCTCCTCCTACTGGAGCGCGACGAGGACCGAAATGAGGTCCCGTCCTTCGGTGAGCGGGGCGAGCGCCTTTCCGAGGATGGAGCCGAAGTACCTCGTGGTGTCGATCGCCTTCCTCGCGTAGCCCGGGGTGGATGAGGTCGTGAGCAGGTCGCCAACCTCGACCGGGGAGTACTCGGCGTCGACCTTGCAGTACACCTTGCCCGTGAGCGCTACCGGGACGCCCACCTCTTCGGCCCCATTGTCGAGCACGATCCCCGGCTTCAGCCCTCCTGCCCCTGAGACCACACCAGCGACGCGCTTGTCGTACTCGTCCTCGCACTCGTGCAGCGTGCTGTCCTCGCCGATTATCAGGACTGTTCCGGATTCGACCTCGGCTCCTTCCTCCACCTCGAAGTACTCGGCGCAGTCGGCGCCCAGCAGGCGGATGTCGCCGTCGGCGGTGATGATCACCTTCTCAGCCGGCGGGTTGCCCCCGGTGTGAAAGATGATCGCGTTAGGAGACTGGAGGCGGAGGTTGAAGTTGGTCTGGGTGACCCCGACGGTCTCGTACTCGAACGGATAGTTGATCCCCGGAACGTCCGTCCCCGCGGTCACCCCGTTGATGCGGGCCCCGCCGCCGGCGACTTCGAACTTCTGCTGGGGGCTGACGGTTCCGATGCCGACGTTGCCCGTCGGCCCGTGCACCACGAACTGCCCCCACAGGTCCTGACCCGAGGCAGTACGGTACCCGATCTCCAGCCGGTTTCTGTCCGCCGCTCCCTGCGGCGCTGTCGAGTTGCCCAACGGGTTGTGCACGTGGAAACCGCCGCCACCACCGACGTCGCGCTGCTGCAAGAACATCCAATCCGACCAGGGCCTGGCTACGCTGATTTGGCCGTTGACGACGACGTTCTCGTTGAATGTTGGCATCGACGCTTCTCCTCTCTGTTCTTCGTTTCACAAACGGCGTGCACAAGAGGTTGCCCATCGAGATTCCCGTTTCCCCTTTCTCTTCGATCCCTGCCCTCCTCACCCCTTGCGTCCACCGCCGAGGAGTCAAGCAGGTGGCGATGAATCCGCGATGAATCCGCGATGAACTCCGGGGATACGACGGCCTATCCTCCCGACAGTGCCCGTGGCCTGACGGGCGTCTATCATGGACGGATGCGCCTGAAGGGACTTCTACTCGACCTGGACGGGACGCTCTACGTCGGCGACGAGCCGATACCGGGCGCCAGGGAGGCCGTCGATGCCCTGAAGGCCTCCGGGTTCGCGCTCAGGTACGTGACCAACACCACCAGGAACCCACGCAGACTGGTTCGTGAGCGCCTGCTCGCTCTAGGCTTCGAGGTCGAAGAGACCGAGATCTTCACGCCAGCCCGCGCGGCGGCGGGCAGGATCGGGGAGGGCAGTTGCTTCGCCCTGGTGGACGACTCGCTACTCGAAGACCTTGCGGAGGTCAACCTGACCGACGAGGATCCAGATTATGTCCTGGTCGGAGACCTCGGGGAGGACTTTACCTACGCCCGTCTGAACCCGGCCTTCCGTCACCTCATGCAAGGCGCGGAACTGCTGGCGCTGCAGAAGAACAGGTTCTGGCAGACCGAGGGCGGGATGTCACTCGACGCGGGACCTTTCGTCGCAGCCCTCGAGTACGCGACAGGGAAGAGAGCGTCGGTCGTCGGAAAACCCGAGCGTAGTTTCTGCCGGCTCGCCCTCGAAGACCTCGGGCTCTCGGCCAACGAAGTGGGCATGGTCGGCGATGACGCCGAGGCCGACGTCTTTGGCGCGAAGAGGGCAGGGCTTCTGGGTATACAGGTCAGGACTGGAAAATGGCAGGCGGCTGCGGAGACAGGCGAGGCAGACCTCGTGATCGACAGCGTCGCCAACTTGCCTGAGGTACTGGAGAGAGGAGACGCATGAAGGTAACCGACATACCGGTCGAGACGCACGAGCGTTACGAGCTGGTCTCGATCACGGACGAGGTAAAGCGGGTCGTAAGGGATGCCGGCTCGGACGAGGGTATCTGCATCGTTTCCTCGACGCACACGACCGCCGCGGTAACGGTCAACGAGGACTACGACAGAGACGTGCCGCGGGACCTGGCGGCGGCTTGCCAGGCTTTCCTCGACGCCCTCGAGGTGAGCTTCGAGCACGCCGAGGGCAACAGCGACTCCCACCTCCTGACGAGCCTCTTCGGGCAGTCGCAAACCCTTCTGGTTACAGCCGGAGAGGTAGACCTGGGGCGCTGGCAGGGCGTCTTCCTCGCCGAGTTCGACGGACCGCGGAGCAGGACCGTCAGGGTCGCTGTCCTGTAGTGAGCCACCTTGTTTAGTTAACCCCCAACATTCGGTAAGATAGGCTCACGGAGCGCGGGGCCGCGCGCAAGGATGTCGTGACCGGCCGAAACTAGTCTTTGCGGGAGGCTTGCATGAACGGATGGGTCAAGGGCGGGATCGCGCTCGGCGGGTTGCTCTTCGGGCTAGGGGCCTTAAGGAGAGCGCTCAACCCGAAGCCCCGCTACCTCTCCTGGGAGAAGCCCCCCTACGGAGAGTTCGAGAAGAAGGTCCTGGTGGTGGGCGGTGGTTTCGGGGGATACACGGCCGCCACAGACCTCTGCGAGCTGGTCGAGGACCGCGACGACGTCGGCGTGCTAGTCATAGCGCGCGACAACTTCTTCACCTTCTGGCCGCTAGTACCTGGGATCGTCAGCAGCGATATTGACGCGCGCAACGTCGCCCAGCCCTTGCGGCGCGCCCTCATCCTCGCGGGCGCCAGCTTCAGGCGGGCCGCGGTCACTGGCGTTGACCCCGAGCGCAAGGTCGTCAAGGCCGCGGGGGGGATCGAGTTCCCTTACGACCAACTCATCATCTCGCTTGGTGGCCAGCCCAACTTCTTCGGCATCCCCGGAGTAGAGGAGCACAGCCTCACCATGAGGGGCGTCGAGGACGCCGAGCGCGTCCGCAACCGGGTCATAGAACGCTTCGAGGAGGTGTCTTTGATCCGGGATGAGGTCCCCGACTCCAAGCTAACGTTCGTGGTTATCGGGGGAGGGGCGACCGGGGTCGAGGTGGCCTCCGAGATCCACAGCCTCGTCCACGAGGCCCTCGCCCCTGACTACCCGAACATCGACCCGCACAGGGTCAGGATCTACCTGCTGGAAGGGCTGCCGAACATCCTTCCCGAGCTCGACCCGGCCCTCAGGAGGGCCGCCAGGACGAGGCTCGCCAACGAGCGCATCGAGGTGATGACGGGCGCGATGGCCGAGGAGATCACCGCGAACTGCGTCAAGCTCAAGGGGGGACGTGAGATATCGACGGAGAACGTGATCTGGACGGCGGGCAACCGTCCGAACATGGCGATCAAAGACCTCGGGCTCCCCTTCGACGAGCGTACCGGGATCCCCGTCGACCTGACCTTGCGGGTAGACGGTCTCGAGGACATCTGGGCCATAGGGGACTGTGCGGCCGTGCAGGACGTGCACCAGGACGACGGCAAGATCGTCCCTCCCACCGCCCAGGCCGCGATCCAGGAAGGCCACGTCGTCGCCCGCAACGTCGTCAGTAACGTAGACGGCGAAGCGGACTTCGAAGAGTTTGAGTACAAGCCACTTGGCCAGCTCGTGGAGCTTGGGAGCGACTTCGCCGTCAACGAGGTGATGGGCGTCCGGTTCAGCGGCGCTCTGGCGGCGATCTTCTGGCGTCTGACTTACCTGGTACGCCTGAATAGCCCGCAGAGCAAAGCGCGGGTGGCCGCCGACTGGGTGCTCGGCCTCTTCCTGCGGCCCGCCGTGACCCAGACCCCTGGTTCCTCCGACGAATGACCCAGAACCCTTGAGCCGCGGGCGCAAAGGTGCTACGTTGGCCTTGGATGAAGGAGCACAGGATGAAGCGTGGGAGGTCACATGAGCCTCGCTAACCAGCTCACCCTGCTCAGGCTCGTCGCCGTCGTGCCTGTGATGGGCGCGCTGTACTTGCCTTTCGAGTGGGCGCGGCCGCTTGCGGTCGTCCTTTACTCGGCCGCGATACTGACCGACTACTTCGACGGTATCGTCGCCCGCCGCAACAACGAGGTCAGCGGTTTCGGCAAGCTGATGGACTCCATAGCCGACAAGGCCCTCATCGTCTCGCTATTTTTCGCGCTCGTCGGGGAGGGTTCGATGCCGGCGTGGATGGCGGCCATCATGGTGATCCGGGAGTTTGCGGTGACCGGGCTGAGGATGGTGGCCCTCGAGGCAGGGGAGGTCATCGCCGCGAACCGGTGGGGTAAGGCGAAGATGAACGCCCAGAGTCTCGCGGTCTTCATACTCCTCGTTGGCAAGCCTGGGGCAGCCGGCTGGCAGGGGGTCGTCTCCCAGATCGGGTGGTGGGTCATGCTCGTCGCCGTTGTGCTTACCATACTCTCCGGTTGGTCTTACCTGAAGGACACGCCCAGGATACTTTCCATCACCTCCAAGCGGGATCAGAGGCTCTAAAAGCTGTAGAATCACGCCCCATATGGAGGGCAAGGACAAACGTTTGAGGCCGGCGGAGGTCGAGATGATCCTGCGCCGCGCATCAGAATTGAACTCTCGTAGGTGGCAGCGCAGCCCGGAGGATACGCCTTCGGTCTCCCCCGAGGTACTTGTACAGGTGGCCGCGGCGGCCGGCATCCCTGAACAGGACGTGCGCCGGGCCATGTGGGACTTGGCCTCGGAGAAGACGGCGGAGCCCCACTCTTTCGCCCGCAGGTTCTACGGTCCGGCCCGACTGCGGGCCGTGCGGGACGTGGAGCGACCCGCCGAGAGCGCCGGCGAAGACCTCGAAGGGCTGTTGCGCCTCGAGCAGGGTCTCAAGCTCAGGCGCAAGACGGAGCTCGGATCCCTGTGGGACCCCGGTGACGAGCTAGGGGTCGTGCGCCGGACGCTCGACTTCTCGGGGAACAGGACCCTGCTCAAGGCCGGGAGCGTCGAGGTACGTGTCGAGGACGTCGGCGAGTCGAGGTGCGAGGCGAACCTGACGGCGGATCTCTCCAACCAGCGCAGCGAGTACCTCTCGCTCGCCGGCATCCTCGGGGTTACCCTGGCCGTCCTCTTCATCCTCGCCGGGATGCAGAGCCCGCTCTTCTTTCTCGGCGTCCTGCCCGCGCTCGCGGCGCCGGTCTTCGGGTTCAGGTTCGCCTACGGCAGGGCCTGCCTGGAGATAAGGCGCGCCCTCGACGACCTACTCGACGCCGTCGAAGCGGGCAGGCCCAAAGAAGAGGAACCCGAGGACCGTGGCGACCGCCCGCCCGGCCTGATACAGGGTCTCAAGCCGATCCCCAGGTTCGCCCCGAACAAGAGCAAGAAAGAAGATTCCTAGAGCGGTGTACACGCAGGGGCGGTTCGCGAACCGCCTTTGACGCCCCACCTGGCATTTCTCCCTTTGTGTAAGTAGGGATCAGGCCTTATATTTAGCCCGTGCCTCTCAACGTCTTAAAGGAGATCTTCGGCTTCGATTCTTTCAGGCCAGGCCAGGAGGAGGTCATCGGGGCCGTCCTGGAAGGCAGGGATACCCTGGCCGTGATGCCAACTGGCGGCGGCAAGAGCCTCTGCTACCAGGTGCCGGCGCTGATGCAGGATAGCCTGACGGTCATAGTCTCGCCCCTGATCTCGCTGATGAAGGACCAGGTCGACTCCCTGCTGCAGAGCTCGGTCTCGGGTGCTGCAACGCTCCACTCAGGCTTGCCGCCCGAGGAGCGTTGGGAGGTCGAGCGGAGGGTGCGCACGGGAGAGGTGAAGATGCTCTACGTCGCCCCCGAGCGCCTGAGGTCCCTCGAGTTCGTCCTGGCGCTCAGGCGCTCGGGCGTCGGCCTGTTCGTCGTGGACGAGGCCCACTGCATCTCGGAGTGGGGCCACAACTTCCGCCCGGATTATCTGTTCTTGCCGCGCGCTGTGAGGGATCTCGGGAGCCCGCCCGTCCTCGCCCTCACCGCCACGGCGACCCCGCGCGTGCGCCAGGACATCCTGCGTTCCCTCAAGATGCGCTCGCCCGAGGTGGTGGTGACGAGCTTCAACCGCCCGAACCTGAACTACAAGGTCATCCCCGCAAAGGAGAAGAAACACAAACTCCCCCGCATCCTTGACGTGATCCGGACCTCCCCGCCGCCTGGTATCGTCTACGCCACGACGCGCAAGGAGTGCGAAGAGCTCGCCGCAAACCTCCGCCGCTCGGGGGTGGACGCCGCCGCCTACCACGCCGGGATGGCCCCGGCCAAGAGGGCTGACGTGCAGGAGCGCTTTATGACCGACGAGTTGGGCGTCGTCGTCGCGACAATTGCCTTCGGGATGGGAGTGGACAAACCGAACGTCCGCTTCGTGATCCACTCGAGCGTCCCAGGAAGCCTCCCCGCCTACATTCAGGAGTCGGGTCGCGCGGGAAGGGACGGGGGGGGATCCGAATGCGTTGTCCTCTACCGCGGAGCCGACCTCGGCCGCAGGAAGCGCCTCGTTACACTGGGTAAGGCGGGGGAGCGCGAGGTCTCCTCGTTCTTCACGGCGCTCACAGGAGTCCAGAGTGGGGGGAGGGTCAACGTGCCGCCCGGTTCTCTCTCGGCGCTTGGCGGCGTCGACCCCGAGGCGGCCGGCGTCGTCATGGGGAGCCTGGAGGAGTCGGGTTTGATCTCCCGCGGCTACGACCTCTGGGCCGAGATCGAGGTGCACCGTATCGAGGAGGAACCCGACGGCCTGCGCGAGGAGGTTGCCGCCGTGCACGCCGCGCTGCCCGGCGCGGGATCCGTCGGGCTGCCCACGCTGGCGAGCAAGACGGGACTGCGTCCTGCTGTAGTCCAGGGAGCCCTCTACAGGATGATGGTGGACGGCGTGGTTGAGGTAGTTCCCCGCGGCTCCCTGGTCGACGTGAGGCTAAAGACCTCGTCGCTTGACGACGACAGCCGCAGGAGCATCGCGGGCAGGCTAAAGAACCGGGCTAACACGGCCTACGCCCAGATCCGGGACGTCGAATCCTTCGCCAACCTGAGGACCTGCCGCCGCGAACACCTCCTCAGGCACTTCGGCGACAAGGAGGAGGTCGCCCCCTGCGCCGGCTGCGACGTCTGCCTCGGTGAGATAGTCGAACCTGCGCGGGCAACGGTCTCACCGTCACGAGGCGGCAGGCCCGAAGGAACACCTCTCGTGCAGGCGTTCGCCGATCTGTCGCCGGAGGACGAAAACGTACCTGAGGTCGACGCGGCCCTGTTCGAGCGGCTGAGGAGCTGGAGGGGGGAGCAGGCAAGGCAGCAGCGGGTCCCCGCATACGTCGTGCTCCACAATTCTCACCTGGAGGAGATCTCCGCCCGCAAGCCCCGCACGATGCACGAGCTCGGCGCCATAAAGGGCGTCGGACTGCGCCGCGCCGCCCGCTACGGGGACGAGCTTCTCGCCATGATCCACGGTGAGGAAGTCCCTGATGCCGTCGACGCCGGGGGTTCCGCGGAAGACGGCTTCAGGGCACACGTGGAGGCCGCCGAGCGGCTCCTCGAGGCGGGACGAGGGGCTGACGCCATACCCGAGCTAGGACGCGCACTTGAGCTCGGCGGCGAAGAGGCGCGGCGCGAGGTGGACGAGCTATTGAAGATGAAGGTCCAGTAAAGGCCAGAAAGTATGGGGTTCGTATGAGGTTGGACGGAAAGAAGGTAGTGGTCCTTGTCGCCGAGGGTTTCGAGGACCTGGAGTACTGGGTCACGGTCATGCGCCTGCGGGAAGAGGGGGCCGAGGTCGTCTCCGTCGGACCTGACACCGATCCGGTCAGCGGCAAGAACGGCCTCGGGGCGCAGGCGGACACGACCGCGGACAGCGTCGACGCCACGGAGCTAGATGGCGTCGTAATCCCTGGTGGCTGGGCGCCCGACAAATTGCGGCGCTACCCGGAGATACTTGACCTCGTCAGGGGCGTCCACGAGAGGAACAAGACCGTCGGCATCATTTGCCACGGGGGGCTTGTTGCGATCTCGGCCGGCATAGTCGAGGGGGCAAGCGCGACGGGATCTCTCGGGATCAAAGACGACCTGGAGAACGCCGGCGCCACCTGGGTTGACAAGGCGGCCTTCAGGGAAGGCAACCTCGTCTGGGGCCGGGTTGTCCCCGACTTCTGCCGCGAGCTCGTCGCCGGCCTGGCCGAAGGGTAGGAGAGAGCCGTGTTGCGTTGTGCTATTCTACTCCCGTCTGCCGGCTCCGGGGCAGCTCGCGAAAGGAAGAACGTACCCAGAGTGAGCATCATAGAGTTTCGCGGGGTCAACAAGTTCTTCGGGGACTTCCAAGTCCTCAAAGACATAGATTTCACCGTTGATGAGGGCGAGGTCGTGGTCGTCATCGGGCCTTCTGGGTCGGGGAAGAGCACGCTGCTCAGGTGTATCAACGGCCTCGAGGAGATCACCTCCGGCGAGCTCGATGTGGACGGCATGCAGCTCCACAACCGAAGTACGAGCCTCAACGAGCTGCGCAGCGAGATCGGCATGGTGTTTCAGCAGTTCAACTTGTATCCGCACATGACGGTCGTCGAGAACATCAAACTCGCCCCCATGAAGGTGAAGGACGTCTCGGCGAAAGAGGCCAACGAGCGCTGCGGGCGGCTCCTCGAGCGGGTCGGCATCCCCGAGCAGGCCAACAAATACCCGGAGAGTCTTTCAGGGGGGCAGCAGCAACGGGTCGCCATAGCCCGTGGGCTGGCGATGGAGCCCAAGATCATGCTATTCGATGAGCCGACCTCAGCCCTTGACCCGGAGATGATAAACGAGGTCCTCGAAGCGATAGCCGACCTCGCTCGCGGCGGCATGACGCTGGTTGTCGTGACCCACGAGATGGGCTTCGCGAGGCGCATCGCCGACCGGGTCGTCTTCATGGACGAGGGTCGCATCGTGGAGGTCGGTACCCCCGAGCACTTCTTCGAGAACCCGCAGAACGAGCGCACCAAGCGCTTCCTGAATCAGATCCTGCATACGTAGGCTGGTTGGGCTCCTCGGCGTTGAGCCTGCTCATGGCTAGGCCTCCCACATAGTGTTAAACGTCGGTAAGGCGGGACTGTACCAGGGTCCCCGGCGCGTGGCAACGCGCTCTCACTTGACCGCTAAACGGCGGATACCTAGTATTAGGCTAAAGGTCGGTCCTCGAGGCCGCCCCTTGCTACACCTAGAAGATCCGCTGGGTTCGCCCATTAGATCGATAATTCGGGAGAGGAAGGTCCATGAGAATCAGATGGTTCGGGAGTATCTCGGTAGCGCTCGTCCTCGCGGTCGTCCTGACAGGTTGTGGCGGTGGAGGCGGCGGCCAGGGCGGCGGGGGGGGAAGCGAGCAGATCACGGTCGCCTCGGACATCGCATACCCGCCCTTCGAGTTCGAGAAGAACGGAAAGCCGGTGGGCTTCGACATAGACCTGATGCGCGAGATCGGCAAGCGCGCAGGCTTTACGCCCGAGTTCAAGAACATAACCTTCGACGGGATTATTCCCGGCCTTGGCAACAACCTCTACGACGCGGGCGTCTCGGCGTTCACCATAACCAAGGCGCGCGAGAAGCAGATCGACTTCTCCGACCCCTACTTCAACGCCGACCAGTCGCTCATGGTCCAGAGCGGCTCTCCCATCAAGTCGGTAGACGATATCGGCGACGGTACCGTCGGGGTGCAAATCGGCACGACCGGGGAACTGAAGGCGAAAGAGTTCGCGCAGCAGGGGGAGATAACCGGCGAAGTCAGGACCTTCGACACCATCAATGAGGCCTTCTCGGCGCTGGAGAACGGCCAGATAGACGCCGTAATAAACGACTTCCCGGTCTCCGCCTACTCGGCCAAGACCGGTGGCGGATCGCTCGAAGTCGTGCAGACGATCCCGACCGGCGAGCAGTACGGTATAGCTTTGCCCCGGGACAGCGATCTCCTCGAGCCCGTCAACAAGGCGCTCGAGGAGATAAAGAAGGACGGCACTTACGCCGAGATATACAAGAAGTGGCTCGGCCAGAAACCTAAAGACATACCGTAGGCTAGAGGAGGCCCAGGGATGCCGGTTGAGTTCGACCCGAGCAGCTTCAACCTAGAGAAACTCAAGACCAACTACCTAGACTTCGAGGTAGTCTTCAACAATCTCGACTCCATCTTGCAGGGAGTGTTCATAACGATCGCGCTCGCCCTCCTGGCGGAGGTTATCGGGATAGTCCTTGGCCTCGTGCTCGCCCTGCTCAAGATCAGCCACTCGCGGATACTTAGCTGGCCCGCCCAGGGCTACATAGACGTGTTCCGGGGAACCCCGCTTCTGGTGCAAATAATCATCATCTACTTCACGACCGCCTCGGTCGGCATCCGTTTCCAGAGCCTGTTCCTTGCCGGGCTGGTGGCGCTCAGCCTGAACAGCGCGGCCTACGTCGCTGAGATCTTCCGCGCCGGCATCCAGAGCATCGACAAGGGGCAGATGGAGGCCGGACGCGCCTCCGGCCTCTCCCACGCCCAGACGATGCGCTACATCATCGTGCCACAGGCCTTCCGGCGGACGATACCGCCCCTGACCAACGAGTTCGTCACCCTGGTGAAGGACACCTCCCTCGTCTCGGTCATAGGGCTCGCCGAGCTCCTGCGCGCGGCACGTGTCCTGCAGTCCGAGACCTTCAACGGGACGCCCCTGATCGCGGCGGCGCTCATCTACCTGGCGATCTGCCTGCCCCTGATCTACCTGGCCAACGGCCTCGAACGCCGCCTGAACCGCCGCACGGCGTAAATCCTTGCGAGACGAAGAACGTGGTGCGTGCCGCCTTTCTTCTTGCTGGCGATACTCGTGGTCCTTCTGGCCCTGGAAGATATAGTGGCGGTCGCCTGCTTCGTTTCCCGGCGCCTGTGAGGGCACCATAGGTAGGGCACCCGGACCGATGGCCTCCGAACGACCGCGACAATAAACGTTATAGTAACATACTGCACATGGCGGCTATTTTGCCTGCCATGCTCTCGATCCCTGCGATTGCTGTATGAACCGAACGGGCCTGCCTCCTGAGACATCAAGTAGAGGCCGCACCCCCTGGCTAGGGCTCCGCGGTCGGCAGCGTACGGGTTTATCTCAGACGCTTGTTCTACGACAACGAATAGGAGTCCCAACTATTCGCCTAAGAAAACTCCAGATCCCCCGTAGCAAAGCCCCACTACGTGTGCTACATTGGACTTACGGTGTAAGTAAGTGGTGAGACGGAGGTAAGATGGTCGCGGGAAACGGGGAAGCGGAACGTGGCGGGGGGACAGGGGCAAAGCCCCTCGAAGAGCGTGTGCGGCGGTTGGAGGAAGACCTGGAAGAACTGCGGGAGCGGGTACGAACCCGGGCGCATACGCAAGTGCGGGCCAGCGCGGAGACGCAGACGGGAGCGCGTGTGGAAACCTCCGGGGAGGCAGCAGCTCTCACTGCGGAGCGTACTGCGAAAAGGGAGATCTCCTCCTCTACGTTCGCCGAGGCAACCCGAGATCCTGTGCGGCGCAGGGGCGGAAACGCTCGAGAGGGGAGACCGCTTTTCGGCAAGATCCCCGACGGGCTGCCGCCCGCGACGTGGTGGGTGGCGAGGGCTGGCGTCGTCCTGCTTCTCGTGGGGGTGTCCTTCCTCTTGCGGATGGGCGTAGAGCAAGGATGGCTCACGCCAGCCGTGCGTGTGGCTGGCGGCTTGGTCATTGGCGTCGCGCTCTCTGTCTTCGGGTTGCGCGCCAGAACCTCCCTTCCCGCGTACTCGCAACTGCTCGTGGGCGGCGGTGTCGTGGCGTTCTACCTCTCCGCCTTCGGCGCGTGGAGCGTGTGGCAGCTCGTACCCTACGAGGCGGCGTTTACCTTCTGCGTGCTTACCACGGCGTTCGCGTTCGCGGCGGCGGTTCGTCTGAGCGCGGAGTGGCTCGCGCTGCTAGGCGTCGTGGGCGGCTACGTGACGCCGTTCATGCTGCTCTCCCCCCACTCCAACGTCCCAGCCCTGGTCGCCTACTCCCTGCTGCTGCTCGGGGGCTATTTGATGGTCTACGTATTGAGAGGGTGGCGTTCGGTGTACGTCGCCGCGATCTTCGGCCTGTGGGCGGTTCTCGGCGTGTCCGACCTGGGTGCGCGCACCTATACCACCTCCATAGAGGCTGTACTGCCCACTGACGCCGCGTGGTCGGTGTCCGCGGGGGCGCTCGTCGCCTGGTTCGCGATCCTCTTCCTCACCACGGCCCTCCGCTACTTGCTCGCCGGCGCAAGAGCCTCGGCGAGTGCCATGACCGACGTTACGGTAAGCGTCTCTGCGGAGAACGGGCGAGGTGGTAGTGGAGTCCTGACGGAGGCGGCCGCTACCAGCGTCGCCCCGTTCGTCGCCCTGGTGTTCGTGTGGAGCGCGTGGCCATCGGAAGCCCTTTCCGGTGTCCACCTCGCCTCCCTCGCTGTGGCGATGTCGCTCGTCCACTTCGCCGCCTACGCCGTCGTCGCCCGTGCGCCCAGGAGGCAGCAGGGTAACGGAGGTGAGCAGGCGTACGGCGGGTTCTTCGAGGCATCAGCTCTTGGAGGGCTCCTGGAAGACCGTACGGTGGAAACGTCCCGTGAAGCTTACGCGGCGTTTTCTAGAGAGAGCAGTATATCCCTCGCGCTGCGCTACGCGAGGGCGCAGGCGTTCGTCACCGTCGTGCTCCTCACGCTGGCCGTGGTGTTCCTCCTCGATGGGGTGGTGCTTGCGAGCGCCCTCGCTGTAGAAGGCGCGCTTCTCGCCTACCTCGTGCGTCCTTCCGAAGGTGATGATGCCACGATGAGGCTGGCCGGACGCCGCTTTATCTCGGCGAAGTCCTGGCTCCTCCTCGCATTCGCCGCGCTCTACTCTTTAGGTACCGTGGCGTGGCGCGCGGCCAACCCTTTCGGCATGAAGGATATGAGCACGGATACCGCATACCTGCCCTTCCTGAACGGCGACGCTGTCTCTCTGCTCGTAGTGGTAGCCTCCCTGTTCTTCGTCGGCCGGACGGGAGAGTCGGCAGACGCCTCGCCCTGGCGTGGCGTGGCCGCGGTATCCCGCCTGCTCGGTCACCTCATCCTGTCTTTGGGTATCGTCTCGGAATTCGTTCGCTCGGATCTCCCTTCCGGTGTCTCGTTTGCATTTCTCGCGCTCTACGCACTCGTCGTGGCGTTCGCACGATTCTTCGCCGAGCGCGACTTGCAGACCACGGGTGGCTCGCTCGTGCCATCGTGGGTGGCGTCCTGGCTCGACGTCGGCGCGGTGCTCTGTGTGGTCGTGCCGTGGCTGTGGTTGCGCCTCGCCACTGCCGGAACGTGGACCGGCTATCCTTCCGCCGTCTCCCAAATGTTGTCGACGCCAGGTGCCCATTTCGCCAACCTCGTCGGCGTCCTCGTGCTTTTCGCCGTCGCCGGGCTCCTCTTCCTGTGGGGCAACGCACGCAGAGGTTCATCTACCGTCTGGGAGCAGGAGAGCCTGCTGCCTCTGGCGGGCGTGCCGCTGCTTGCGGCTTCCACCTTCTTTGCGCTATGTTGGACGTGGACGGTTTTGGACCCCCTTTCGGGTGGCGGCGCGCTCGTTAGCGTCGCCTGGGGTGTGCTCTCCGTTGTACTCCTCGCCGGTCCCGCCCTCCTGCTGTCTCCCTCATCACGAGAGACTGGTTCGGCGGGGCTGGTCTACTGGTCCTCCAGAGCAGGCTACGTCGTGCTCGCGTTGGTGGTCGCCAAGTTGTTCCTTTACGACCTCGCGGCAGTAGAGCCCATCCTTCGCATACTCCTGTTCTGCGGCTTCGGGGCGGCGTTCCTGCTCGCCGCGTACCTGTTCGGCGGCGAAAGGGGCAGATCCCGCCCCAAAACCTAATTCCGCGTAGAGGGGTAAACTGTCGTGATCAGGTAGCGTGCACGAGTCGGCCGTCGGTGGAGGACGCCGGGCCGAGGATGCGAGGGTCGCCCTTGGCTCCACGTTCAGGTTCAACTTCAAGCTGCTCGCCGTGGCTGGTGCGATCTTCCTTGGTGCGATGACCTTGTTCTTCTTGCTCTTCGTGGCTGTGATCGTGTGGGTCTCTCTGTCGTAGCGGCCCCGGGGACGGGACGACGCGCCCGTCTAAGTGTAGGGGTTAGCCGGCGGCTGCGCCGTAGTCGTAGGTGGGCAGCGGGCCGCCTGCGTCCCTGAGCACGTAGCCTTCGAACATCCGCTTGACGATGTTGGGCTGGCTCCCTGAGAGGTCGTTGTGCATGCCAGGGTCTGCCTGAAGCTCGTAGAGCTTGGGGTCGTCGCCCTGGTTGGTGCTGAACATTACGTAGCGTTCGTCGCGGGTCCAGACGTGATCGTTGTACCCGAGCGAGAAGTGGGGCCGCGCCTCCGGCTTCCCGCCTTCTATCAAGACGGAGAGGTCCTGGCCGTCGAGCTCCTGGGTTGGCTCTATGCCAAGGTAGCCCAGGATCGTCGGTGCCACGTCATGGGTGGAGGCGTAGGAGTCGCTCGTCATCCCCGCTCCCTTGCCTTCAGGGTGCCTGATAAAGAAGGGTATGTCTGTGACCTCGGGCCAGAGCACGTTGTCTGGTTTGCCGGTGTATCCGTGCTCGCCGTGGGCGACGCCATGGTCGGAGAGGAGTATGAGGAGGGTGTTCTCGAAGAGGTTCAGCTCTTCCATCTTGTCGAGGAAGCGGCCGAGCCAGTGGTCCATCATCGTCAGTTCCCCTGAGTAGCGCGCCTTCATCCTCTCCAGTTCCCTCGGCTCCAGATAATTGCTTGGACCGTAGATCACCGAGAACGGTTCCTTGAGGTTGTAAGGCCTGTCATCGTACATGTTTACGTACTTCTCGGGAGGGTCCCATGGCTCGTGCGGATCGTAGACGTCCACGGTAAGGAAGAAGGGTCCGCCCTCGCTCAGGAGCCCGAGGTACTCAGCCGCCTGGGAGAAGACCATCGGGGAGAACCAGTCGG
Source organism: Rubrobacterales bacterium (assembly GCA_038199875.1). GTDB lineage: Bacteria > Actinomycetota > Rubrobacteria > Rubrobacterales > Rubrobacteraceae > Rubrobacter_D. Next base: position 11,390 of record JBBPYN010000128.1, on the reverse strand, counting down.
CCTCCGTCTGCCTGTGCTGCACGTTGGCGAAGTACTGCTGCATCTGGCCTGTCATGGCCGGAACGTTGCCCTTCATCAGGGCCTGCGCGACCTTGTCGCGGGGGTAAGTCCAGATCGGCTTGTAGTTGTCCGTGGTCTGGCCGCGGAAGAAGTCGAAGACGTCGAACCCGCGGTGCATGTCGTAGGAGGGCTTCATCTGGTGCATGTTGTCCGTCACGAAGTAGGTCCCGTACCCGGCCGCCTGCATCATCTGCGCGAGCGTCGTCTGGTAGAGGGGTATGGGCGCCCAGCCTTGTAAGATGATGTCCTCGTCCTTCGGTGGTACCCAATCCCTGAAAGGCCACGTCCTCAAACCAGTGTGTATGGCCCTCCTCGCGCAGATTGTCGGTATTGACTCGGGGTACGCCTGGGTGAAGCGCAGGCTCTCCCCGGCGAGGGCGTCAAGGTTGGGGCTGTGGATCTTATCGTTGCCGTAGGCGCCGATGTGATCCTTCCTCAAGCTGTCGATGATAACGAGCACGACGTTGGTGCCTTCTTTGAGGGTGGGATGACCGCCTCTGACGTTGCGGATGCGCTCGGTCAGGTCGCAGCCCGCCGCGCTGAGCAGAGATGCTCCCGCCACCCCTGCGCCGGTCAGCTTGAGGAAGTCTCTGCGGGTGAGTGTACGGGCCGTGCGCTGGTTCACAAAGCAAGAGGGTACTACGCGAAGATACGCCCTACAAGCCGGATCGAGAAGGCGCCCCGGTGAACCCTGCTACCTGATACAGCGTGACGACTGCTAAAATCGTTCTCATGAGGAGCGTTATGGCCGTAGGGATCGGGGTGCTTCTTGCACTCGCGATCGGCCTCCTGGTGGTGCAGGGGATACTCGCGCCGGTCTTTACGCGCTTTTTCGGCCTGGAGCGGACCGGCCCCGCTGCCCTCCCGCTCATCCTACTCGTCTTCGCTGCCGCCTTCTCCTTCTACTTCGGGGGGATGGCCGCCAGCTACAAAGCGCCCTCCAGGCATCGCCTGCACGGAGTCCTGGTGGTCCCCGCGGCCGTCGTTCTCTCGCTGGTGCTCAACCTCGCCCTCGGGAGGGGATTCCTGCCAGGCGTCGACGGTGCAGGAAACGTCTTCCTCATCGCCGTCTTCATCGTCGTCTCGGCGGCGGCCTCATACGTCGGGGCTCAACGTGGGGCCCAGCTCTACGCCCACAACCAGAAGTTCACGCAGCGGCGATAGCACGCGTCAGCGTGCCTGGACGCCTATCATCAGGCGGCCACGCGAGTCCATCCTGGCGTTGGGCTGCCGGCTCGCCGTCCCGAGTTCGGCCGGGTCTTCGCCAGCGCCCGTGAGGTAGACCCTTGGCTCCTCGATTCCATCCGTCGGGTCGGAGACGTAGCGGCGCCAGGCAACGTCCCCCCAGAGGAACGTGAGCGTCGGCTTGCCCGGGGACCCATCATCCAGGGCTGCGTGGACCCTTGGAAGGCCGAAGGACTTGGAGATGGAGGCGACGGTCCTCGCATGTTCGCTCTCGTTGAACAGCGCCATACCCTCCCTCAGCCGGCGTTCCGGGTCAGAGATACGGTCGAGCCTCTCGAGGGCCTTCTGTAGCTCCTCGGCATTGCGCCTGCTCTCCTCTCGCGCCTCCCCGAGCCTGGCTTCGAGGTCCTGGACCTTCTCTTCGGCAAGTATCTTCTGCGCCTCGACATCGTCCAGACGCCCCCGCGGCTCATCCTCGGGCTCTCCTGCGTCGTCTGGCCGCGCCATAGGACCTGACGGCTCTTCCCCGCCGGCGCGGATCTCGCCTAGTACCGTGTCAAGGTCTTGCCTTCTTGCCTCCGACTCTCGCAGGGCCGCTTCCAGCTCGGCGACGCGGCTCTCGTAGTCGGAGATCTCCACCCCGAAACGGGCTACTACCCGCTCCAGGTCTTCCCTCGCCGCGGACTTCTGGGTTAGCCTGGCCGCTTCGAGCTCCTTCAGGCGGGCGGTGTAGGCGCGCAGTTCGGTCTCGCGCCTTAGCGTGGCCTCCCTCAGACGCTCGTCGAGCGCCCAGGTCTCCGCCTTCCTGCGCTCGTCCTCGGCCGCGAGGCGCTCCTCGTTCTCGCGCCGCAGCCGCGCTGTCTCCTCTGCGTGGCGCGCCCTGAGCGCCCTGTTGTCCGCCTCCCGCTGGGCCCGGATGGACGCTACCCTCTTGTCCGCCGACTCTTTCGTCTCAGCGAGCCGCCCCGCATGCGTCTTCTTCAGGTCGTTCTCGCGCCTCTCGGTTAGCGCCTTGAGCTCCCTCAGCTCCTTCTTGCGGCGCTCCTCCAGGGCCAGACAGGACGATTCGAGCTCCTCCCGCAGCGACTCCAGCTCGTGTTGCTGCCTCTCGACCACGGCCTGGTAGTCCCTCTGGAGCTCCAACTCCCGCGTGGCCGCCGCATTTCTGAGTGCCTGTACGGCCGCCTTGTGGCGATCCTCCGACTCGCCCCGCTCCTCTCCAAGCCTCCGCTCGAAATCCTCGCTAAGGGAGCGCTCCAGGTCTTGTTCCTTCTCGTCGTTCCCCTTGCGCACCGACTCGAGCTCGGCCGCGTGACGCGCCTCCTGCTCCTGGTAGCCCGTACGCAGTTGCTCCTCCCAATGCTCGGAGGCGTTCTTGAGCGCTGCGATCTCCTCCTTGTAGCGCGCTTCCAGGGCCTCGCGTTCGCGCCGGAACTCTTCCTTGATGGTGCCAAGTCCGGCCTCGGAGGTGGCCGCGTCCACGTCGGCCCGCCGCTGCTCTTCGAACCTCTGGCGTACCCTGGCCAGCTCGTTTATGTGCTCGTTGCTCAGGCGGAGTTGCTCGTCTGAGTGCTGCTGCCTGATGGCGGAGATCTCCGCCTCGAGGTCCTCGACCTCACGCTCGGCCTCGAGCCGAGCATGCTCCTTCTCCTCCAGTGCGTCGGCCCTCGAAGAGACCTCCTCCTTGGCCGCCTTCAGCGCCTCGGACGCCTCTTCGAGGTCGCTCCTGAGGCTCGCCACCTCCTGCTCCAGGCTTTCGATCAGGGCGCCGGCCGCCTCCATGCCCTCCGCGAGCCCGGCTGCCGGGTCCCTGGGATCCTCGGTCATGATCGCCTCTCCTGTATTGCCCTGAATACCACGTTGGCCGAAAGGGTAACGCCTGGCAACGCCGCGGTAAAGGCCCCGGACTGTTCTGCTCTTACTCGCCCGCCGCGCAGGCGGGGCAAAGGCCCTCGACGACCATCGTCGCGTGGGTGACCCTGTAAGGGGTGTTCTTGCGGATCTGCGCCTCGACGACGCCGAGCGGGATGCCGGGGACCTCGGAGACCTCGCCGCAAGCGGTGCACCTGATGTCCAGGTGGGGCTCGACGTTTAGGTCGTAGCGGGTGGGGGAATCCGCCCAGTGCTTGGAGCCTATGACGCCTACTTCTTCGAGCACGGAGAGTGCCTGGTAGACCGTGCCTAGCGCCACCCGCGGGTTCTCGCGCTTGACGAGCAGGTAGACGTCCTCGGCGGAAGGGTGTCCATCCGCCCGCGATAAAGCCTCCAGAACGGCCCTGCGTTGAGACGTCAGGGTGTAGCCCGACCTGCGTAGCTTTTCCCGGACTTCGGGTACGCCGGAAGTATCCGCTTGCGGTGTTTGGCGATCAGTAACCATTCCTATTTCCGAGTTTATCATACGGCGTTTTTCGTGCCCGGGTGTACCATAGCCTCCACATGTCGCTGTTTATCAACGCTCTGGTGAACCTCTGGCGCCTCGTGCGCAACGCTCGCGTGCGCCTGCTGGCGAGGCCGCCCGAGTACGTGTGGATCGAGGTAAGTGGCCCGTTGGCCGAGTTCGAGACGCCTGTGGGTTTCTTGCGACGCCGCCTGGCCCGCGGCCCCGGCCCGCCCACCCTGGAGCGGCTGCGCGGGATGCTAGATCGGATCTCCGCCGACGGCCGTACGCGTGGGGTCGTGCTGCGCATCAAGAACCTCGACGCTGGGTGGGCCGCCATCGAGGAGCTGCGCCGGGAGATACTGGCGTTCCGGTCAAGCGGCGGCCGGGTCGTGGCGTACCTGGCCGATCCCGTGGACACACGCTCCTATTACCTCGCTTGCGCGGCGGAAGAGGTACTCGCCACCCCGCTCGCCGACCTGAACGTTGTCGGCATCCGCGCCAGGGTAGACTTCCTCAAGGACGCCCTTGACAACCTCGGCATCGAGGTCGAGGTCGTCGCCGTCTCGCCCTACAAGTCCGCAGGCGAGCGGTTCGTCCGCGATGATTTCTCCCGCGAGTCCCGCGAGCAGGTCGGACGACTCCTCGACCGCCGCTACGAGGAGGTCGTGACCGCGATCTCTGAGAGCAGAAACCTCTCTGAGGACGACGTGCGATCCAGGATAGACCGGGCACCATACGCGGCGCGGGCGGCGGTCTCGGAGAGGCTGCTCGACGGCGTGCTCTACGAGGACGAGTTGCCTGGAAGGCTGGGTTCTGAGGATGGGCGCGTCCGGCTCGCCGAGTGGGACCTGGCGCGGAGATCACTGCTCGTGCCATACAGGAGGCGGACCCGGAAAAGGGTAGCGCTTGTCAGCCTGCAGGGGACCATCGTGCGGGGCAGGAGCAGGAAGCTGCCTTTCCCGCTGCCTTTCATCGGTGGGGAGCAGGCGGGGAGCGAGTCCGTCGTCGCCGCGTTGCGGATAGCGGAGAAGAGCCGTGGGATCTCGGCCTTGCTCTTCCACGTCGACTCGCCAGGGGGCGACGCGCTGGCTTCGGATCTGATCTGGCGTGAGGTCGAGCGAATCAACGCCAACAAGCCGGTCGTCGTCCTGATGGGCAACGCCGCCGCCTCGGGGGGCTACTACGTCTCGGCGCCCGCAAACTACGTGGTCGCACGCGGGGGTACGGTTACGGGCTCTATTGGCGTGCTTAGCATCAGACCAGTTGCGCGCGGTCTCTACGAGAAGCTCGGCATCAACCCCGTGGCCCTGGACAGGGGGGCGCATGCTGGTCTTCTCGACCCGAGCCGGAGGCCAGACGCCGAGGAGTTGCAGGTGATCGAACGCCAGATCCAGCACGCCTACGCCGAGTTCAAGGACCGCGTCGAGCGGGGCCGCGAGATCGACGTGCTTGACCTGGAGAGGATCGCAGGCGGAAGGGTGTGGACGGGTGCCGAGGCGCTGGGGCTGGGGCTCATCGACGAGATCGGGGGTTTCAGGGAGGCGCTGCGGAAGGCGAGGGAGCTCGGCGGCATCGAGCGGGATGTGCCTGGGGCGCTGGCCAAGGTCAACCCGCCCCGCGGCGGACGTCCTTCTCCTGGGGAACCGGCGCGGTCGGCGGTCGAGGCGATAGGGGAGACGTGGGCGGCTCTTTCAGAGCTTCGAGCCGGCGGCTTCCTGGCGCTTGCGCCGTACGAGATCTCGGAAGACTGATAGCATTTGCGGCGGCAGAGCTGTAGTACGGAAGGCCCGATTCTTGAGTGAGATCCCAAGCAAAGGCGTGGACAGGAGGGCGATGGCCGGGCTCTCGGCCGGGCACCTGTTTACTGACCTCAACCAGGGCGCCGTGGCGGCGCTGCTACCTTTCCTCACTTCGGAGCGTGGGATCTCCCTTGCTGCGGCGGGCGCCCTGGTATTCGCGGCGACCGTGAGCTCCTCGATAGTGCAGCCGCTCTTCGGCATCTTCTCCGATAGGCGGTCGATCCCTGCTCTAATGCCGCTAGGCGTGCTGCTCGCGGGATGCGGCATGGCGCTCGTCGGCGTGGCCCCTACCTATCCTTTGATCCTGCTGTGCGTCGTGGTGAGTGGGATCGGGGTGGCCGCATTCCATCCGGAGGCGGCGCGGTTCGCCAACTACGTCTCGGGATCAGGCCGCGCCCGCGGGATGAGCTTTTTCTCCGTTGGCGGCAACGCCGGGTTCGCCCTTGGTCCCGCGCTGACCACCCCTCTCGTTCTCGTGTTCGGACTGCCAGGGACACTGTTTCTCGCCCTGCCCGCCGTCGTGATGGCCGCCGTGCTGTTCCACGAGCTTCCGCGGATGCTCGCCTTCAAACCGGAGGCGGCCGAGCACGAAGAGAAGACAGAGGACGCGACCCCCGAGCACTGGGGGCCTTTCGTACGCATGATCGCGGTCGTCGTGGTTCGGTCCTTCGTCTACTTCGGGCTCGTAGCGTTCGTCGCCTCCTACTACGAGCGCGTGCTTGACGTCTCTCCTGCGCTTGGGAACACGGCCCTCACTCTTATGCTCTTCGGCGGGGCTGCGGGGACGCTGACGATGGGTCCGCTCGCCGACCGTTTCGGCAGGCGGACGATGGTCGGCGCCTCGATGCTTGTATTGCCGCCCCTGATCTTCTGCTTCACCCTCGCCGGTCCACTCGTCGGTATGGCGCTACTAGTCCTCGTCGGCGCTGCCACGGTTGGCACGTTCGGCATCACGGTCGTCATGGGACAGGAGTACCTGCCTGGGCGTATCGGGCTCGCGGCCGGTATCACGATGGGCCTCTCCATCGGTCTCGGAGGCATAGGCGCCCCGCTGCTCGGCCTCGTCGCGGACAGCAAAGGTCTCTCCTTCACCATGTTGATTATCGCCTCCTTGCCCGTGCTCGGGCTCATTCTCGCCCTGACCCTGCCCCGCGGGACGAGGGCCTCCACATGAGAGCGAGGGCGGTTCGCGAACCGCCCCTACATGACGGGTTCTGGCCTTACAGGTTCGTGTAACCAAACACCTTTTTTGTTTCTGGGTCGGGTAACATATCGCCGATGAAAACGCCTTCTAGAGAAGGTCGCCTGCGAGGGTGAGCGTATTCCACGGCATCGGCGTCTTCGCCTACCGCTTCAGGTGGGCCATCCTGCTGGTTTGGGCCGGGCTCTTGATCGCTGCCTCTTTCTTCGCCCCCGACCTGTCGGGGAGGCTGAAGGGCGGCGGGTTCGAGGGCGCGAACTCGGAGGCCGAAAGGGTGCAGGACCTGATGACGGACGAGTTCGGCGCCTCGCCCGCGGCCCTGACGGTCGTGTTTACCGGCGACGGCCTCAAGGCTCGCAGCAAGGAGTTTCAGGATGCCCAGGAGCGCGCCCTCGCTGACGTACGCAAGTTGGACGATGTTCGCAACGTCGCCTCCTACGCTGGCTCCAGGGATCCGCGGTTCATCTCCGAGGATGGGAAAAAGTCATACGCTGTGGTCACCTCTAACGTCTCCGTCGACGAGACGCGCAACGTGGTCACCGGGGTCAGGAGCAAGGTTCGCTCCGACAAGCTCGACACTTACGTGACAGGTGCCCCGGCAGTCTACCAGGACCTGGAGGAGGCTAGCAATGAGGACGTAAAGAACGCGGAGAAATACGCCTTCCCGTTCGCCGTTGTCATACTCATCTTCGCCTTCGGTACGCTCGTGGCCGCCGGGGTTCCCGTCTTGATCGGGGGCGCGAGCGTGCTGACGGCGCTCGCCGCACTTTACTTCGTCACCGGGTTCTACGACATGTCAGTGTTCACGCTGACGCTCTCGACGATGCTCGGCCTTGGGCTTGGCATAGACTACGCGCTGTTCTTCGTGAGTCGCTTCAGGGAGGAGCTCGAGGCCTACCCGACGGCGGAGGCGGTTCCGCGCACGGTGGCGACCGCGGGAAGGTCCATCTTCTTCTCAGGGACGGCGGTCCTGATCGGGCTCTCCGGCCTGCTCTTTTTCCCGTTCATGTTCATGCGATCGATCGGTGTGGCCGGGGTCGTCGTGGTCTTCGTCTCCGTCTCCGCCGCGCTGACGCTTCTCCCCGCCCTCCTGAGCGTCCTCGGACCGCGGGTCAACAGGCTCGCCATCAGGCGCCGCGGGGGCGGGGCTGGCTCCGCGTTCTGGAGCCGCAGCGCCGAGGTCGTGATGCGCCATCCCTTCGTCGTGATTCTGCTCGCCGCCCTGATACTGGGCGTCCTGCTCCACCCGGTCGGCCACATGAAGGTAGGCATCCCCGAGGCTACCGTCCTTCCCCAGAAGTACGAGTCACGCGCCGGCGATGACATCCTGAAGAAGAACTTCGAGTACGCGGTTCTTAACCCGATGGAGATCGTCGCCACTCTTAATGAAGACCCACTCAGCGCCAGCGGGCTCTCGGACACGAAGGATCTCGGCGAGAGGATATCGGGCGCCGACGGCGTCTCCCGCGTCGACAGCGTCTACACGATAGGAAAGGCGGCGGCTGAGGACTACGCCGGACGCATCGAGGCCGCCCGCGACGAGGCCCAGACGGAGGCCGCAGGCAGGGTAGACGGGCTCGTAGAGCGGCAGATCAATGAGCAGACACGGAAGAACACGGACGAGGCCGTAAACGAGCAACTCTCGCAGGTAAAGGCTACCTACGGCACCGTGCCTCCTGGGACCGAGGAGCAAGTTCGTGCCGAGGTCGAGCCGAGGGTGGAGAGCGAGGTACGCGCCTCGGAGGGGCGCATCAGGGACGAGGTCGAGCGCCGAGTGGCCGAAGAGGTGGATCGCAAGGTGCCTGAGTTGCCCGAGGGCATCTCGCCAGACGGTAACGTCACGCCCGAGGGTGTTGCGAACTTCCTGAGACTGCCGGCGGCCAGAGACTCGAAAGACCTGCAGAATGGTCTGAACTCCTACACCGCGAACGATAAGACCCTGCTCAGGGGGGTTACCGAGGCGAACCCGTACACGCAGAACGCCTACGGCGCCGTCGACGCCGTACGCGCAGTCGATCCTCCCGCCGGGACGAGTTTTCTCGTCGGGGGACTTTCAGCGGGCCAGAAGGACTTTATCTCAAGCCTGTACGGCAAGGCGCCTTTCGCCGCGGCCTTCGTCATCGGGGTGACTTACCTGATACTGCTCATCACCTTCCGCTCGGTGTTCATCCCGCTCAAGGCAGTCATAGTGAACATCCTGAGCCTGACGGCGAGCTTCGGGGCCATGGTCTTCGTCTTCCAGGATGGCCATCTCTCCGGGCTCCTCAACTTCACGCCCCTTGGCTTTGTGGACGCCACGCTGCCTATCTTGATGTTCTGTACCATCTTCGGGGTCTCCATGGACTACGAGGTCTTCCTGCTATCCAGGATCAGGGAGGCCTACGAGAACGGCGACTCGAACACCGCGAGCGTCTCGAAGGGCCTCGTTGCGACCGCGGGGATCATCACGTCGGCGGCCGCGATCATCATTGTGGTCACCGGCGCTTTCGCCTTCACAGGCATCATCCTGACCAAGGCCGTCGGCCTCGGCCTCGCCGTCGCCGTGTTCGTCGACGCGACGATCATCCGCATCCTCCTCGTCCCAGCCACCATGCGTATCCTTGGCGACTGGAACTGGTGGCCTGGACGGCGCAAGACGACCTTCGGGACAAGCCCCAAGAAGCCAGCCAAGACTTTCTCGAGTGACTGAACCTTCGGTAAGAAAAAGGTCGGACGCAGTAGGTCTCGATATAAGATCGATTCTTGATCTTGCTGTCAGGCGGGGATAGACTGTGCATGATGTTGGACTTCGAGAGGATACTCAAGGACAGGGGCTATAGGCTAACCAACCAGCGCCGGATCATCGTGCGCGAGCTTGAGGGGGAGCGGCACCTTTCGGCGGAGGAGATCTACGACCGGGTCAAGGGCGAGCACCCCGAGCTTGGTCTATCCACGGTCTACCGGACGCTTGACCTCCTGACGGAGCTTGGCATCGTGCGCAAGGACGACTTCGGCGAGGGTTACTCTCGATACGAGCCCGCGACCGAGCGCGTACACCACCACGCCCGCTGCGAGGAGTGCGGTGCTGTCATCGAGTTCAACGAGGAACTGATGGAGTACCTGGCCTTGCAGGTCGAGCGGGAGACAGGCTTCGTCACGGACTGGCATGAGATCACCCTGCACGGCCGCTGCGCGAGTTGCGCGAATTGACCGAATCTGGAGCGGTGCGAGGGGGCAATGGCCCGCAGAAGACCGGCAGATTGAGGGCCCTTCAGTGAGTGCCGGGCCTGTGATCGTAAGGCCCGGAGAGGGCGACCGGGTGGGCAACGTCGAGTTCCTCGCCCGCACGAAGGATACGCCGCGCTTCAACTTCGGGATCATCGAGATGGCCCCTGGACGGAGGACGGATGCGCACGTCCACGAAGACGAGGACGACTCGTTCTACATCCTAGAGGGCGAGATGACGTTCGTCTTCGCCGACGGGTCGGCGAAGGCGCGGCCAGGCACGTTCGTGCTGGTGCCGCCGGAGGTCTCTCACGGCTTCGTCAACGATGGAAACGTGCCGGTGCGTATGCTCAACATCCACGCGCCCGCCGGCTTCGACCGGCGCATCGGCCTGCCGGACTGAAAGCCATGTGCTCAGGGTTCAGACCTTTCGCACAGGAAGCTTCAGGTTTCAGGACTTATTTGGAACCGTACCGAGTCCGGTAGATCGCTTGTGTTGCACACCTCCGTCATTCCCGCGAAAGCGGGAATCCACTGTGGCAAGCGGGTCTTTTATCCATAGTCGGCGGGTCAGACTTCCAGCGAGAGGCCGTCTTCGGCCACGATCACCTCTCCATCGAACCCGCGGCCGACCTCAGCGACGAGGTCTATCTTGTCCGCCGCCGGATAGATGTGCGTTAGCATTACCCGTCTCACTCCTGCCTCCGACGCGATCCTCGACACGTCCGAAGGCGTCAGGTGGCCAGGTACGGGGGCGTCGTCGGGAAAAGAACATTCGATCAGGAGCGTGTCGGCGCCGCGCGCCAGCCCGACTACTGACCGGCTGTACTCGGTATCGCCCGCGTACACGAACGCTACGTCTTCGGAATCCAACCTGTAGGCGATGCTCTCGGAGCGATGCTCCGCCGGTGCCCATGATAGCCGGCAGCCGGGGAGTTCGAGCGATTCCGCGTCATCCCGCGATAGCTCGGCGAGCTCCGTATGCTCGGCGAACATCCACTGGCCCCAGACGTTCCTGACCGACTCCCAGAACGTAAGAAACGGTTCGGGGCCGGCGATGTGGAGCGGCTGCGTTCGAGGCTCTTCGGTGCCGTACTCCATAGCGAAGAGCAAAGGCACTACGTCGACCGTGTGATCCGGGTGGAAGTGCGTAAAGAAGATGCGGTCTACTGCCAGGGGGTCAAGTCCCGACCTTAGCATGCCACGCACTGCCCCGGAACCGAGGTCGAAGACAAGTAGCTCCCCGCCGACGCGCACCACGAAGCAGCTCTGCCGCCTCCTGATGCTCGGGACAACGGTGCCGGATCCTACGACCGTGATTTGCACGTTCCTCCCTTCTGTCGGAAGCTTTAAGCCATCAGTATCTAGCTATGTGGCGACGGGGCGGGTACATGATCGCGTTGAATCGTCTTGTGGCCTGACTAATACCGGTCCGCTTTGTTGATGGCATAATGTGAGCATGCCAAAGATACACTACTCACGGGTAATCACGGAAGATCCCAAAGAACTAAAGGAGCTCGAAAGGTACCATCGCTACTCTCACCTCTTCCAGCGCGTCAGG
>JBBPYN010000127.1:0-12555 GCA_038199875.1 Rubrobacterales bacterium | reverse complement strand
TAGGATGAGGATCGCAAACGTCCTCTCAGCCCATCGTGATCAAGGACCTGCCTGTTATCGAAGGTCGCCATGTGGAGAGGGTTGGGCGCGAAGAAACCACGAATTGCCTCTGGGCTACTCACTTTCCCGTGTTCGACCTCTGCATAGTCCGTGGCGTATGCCTCCAGCAACGCTTCGTAGTCTTCGAGGAACGGCTTCCCAGCCTTCCGCCTGGCGTTCCACACGAGAACGACCTTGCCACCCGGCCTGAGCACCCGCGCAAACTCCTCTCGTGCCGCCACCGGATCGAACCAGTGGAACGCTTGTCCGGCCGCGATAAGATCTACGCTACTCTGGGGTAACTTCGTCGCCTCAGCGGTCCCCGCCAGGCTTTCGAGCCGCCAATACCCTGAAAGCAACCGCTCTCCCGCGGTCCTCATCTCGTCGTTCGGTTCCACCATTATGACCCGGTTCCCGTTGTCCAACAGCAACCGCGCCAGGTTGCCCGTTCCAGACCCTATATCTGCAACCACGGTGCTCTCGGTAAGGCCACACTCACGCCGCAGAAGGCCGAGAACCTCAGGTGGATACCCTGGACGGTAACGAATGTAGTCATCAACCCTACCAGTAAAGCGCTGAGTGGGGTCGGTCATGAGGGGTCTGAGCGACCGGGGGATCGCAGACTAGCCCGCTACCTCGGCCATGACCTCCTCAGAGATGTCGAAGTTGGCGTAGACTTCCTGCACGTCGTCGTTCTCTTCTAAAGCATCGATCAGGCGCAAGGTTTGCCTCGCCGTCCCTGCGTCGAGGTCGATGCTGTTCTGGGCTTCCATGGTGATCTCCTCGTTCTCGAACGCGATGTCCGCCTCACCCAGTGCCTCCCTTACGGACGTGAAGTCCTCAGGCGTAGTCACCACCCTGTAGTCGTTCTCCTGCTCCTCGACGTCCTCGGCCCCGGCTTCCAATGCCAGCTCCATGAGCTCGTCCTCGTCTGTCGAGTCTTTGGGGACGAGGATGACGCCCTTGCGCTCGAAGAGGTAGGCGACGGAGCCACTGGTACCTAGCTTGCCGCCGTTCTTGGAGAAGATGTAGCGCACGTCCGAGGCGGCCCTGTTGCGGTTGTCCGTAAGCACGTCCACCAGGACTGCGACCCCGCCCGGCGCGTAGCCCTCGTAGGTGATCCTCTCGTATGTGTCAGCGTCCGCTCCGGCGCCAGTCCCCTTGTCGATGGCGCGCTGGATGTTGTCGTTTGGCATGTTGCCGTCCCTGGCCTTCTGCACCGCGAGGTGGAGCGCAGGGTTCATCTCTGTGTCCCCCCCGCCCTCACGCGCCGCGACCGTGATCGCCTTGGACAGCTTACCGAAGAGCGCCCCGCGCTTCGCGTCAGCGGCGCCTTTCTTGCGCTTTATGGTCGACCATTTACTGTGTCCACTCATATGGAACAAACCTCCCGCAAAAAGTATTCATGAAACCTGACGTCGTCCGTGAGCTCGGGATGGAACGCCGTCACCAATATATTCTCGCCCCTGGCCGCCACGACCCTGTCGCCGACCCTGGACAACACCTCCACACCTGGCCCCACGTCCTCGAAGAACGGCGCGCGGATGAAGACCCCCGTGAACGGCTCGTCGAAGCCGTCGACCTCGAGGTCCGTCTCGAAGGAATGGACCTGCCGCCCGAACCCGTTGCGCTCGACGAGGGCGTTCATGAGGCCGAGCAAGGGCTGCCGCGGCCCCGTCGTCGCCGACGCGGCGAGGACCATCCCGGCGCACGTGCCCCAGACCGGGCCACCCTTGTAGAAGTAGCTCCTGATTCCGTCGAGGAGTCCCGAGGAGACCATCATCTTCCCTATCGTCGTCGACTCACCGCCAGGAACGATGATCCCGGCAAGCCCTTCGAGGTCCTCTACGGCCCGAACCTCGACCGGCTCGACCCCGAGCCCAAGTAGGATCGCCGCGTGCTCCCTGAAGTCGCCCTGCAGCGCGAGCACCCCGACCTTCTTCGGCGCTTCTTCCTCGCGTGCCGTCCCGTTGGTCTCGCCGTTACCAGCCACGGGTCGCGAGCCGCTCTCCCTCCGTGAGATCGCCCATCTCCCTGCCGACCATCGCCTCGCCGAGGCCCCTGCTCGCCTCGGCGACGGCCCTTGCGTCCTTGTAGTGGGTCGTCGCAGCCACGATGGCCCTGGCCCGCAATGCCGGGTCACCGCTCTTGAAGATGCCGCTCCCGACGAAGACGCCGTCGGCACCTAGCTGCATCATAAGCGCGGCGTCGGCAGGGGTGGCTAGGCCGCCTGCCGTGAACAGCACGACGGGCAGCCGCCCGTTCTCGGCGACCCACCGCACCAACTCGTACGGCGCCCCGAGGTTCTTTGCCTCCGTCATCAACTCTTCTGGCTCGAGGACGCCGAGGCGCCGTATGCCACCTACTATGGCGCGCATGTGGCGCACGGCCTCGACCACGTTGCCTGTCCCGGCCTCGCCTTTGGACCGGATCATGGCAGCGCCCTCGCCTATGCGCCTGAGCGCCTCCCCGAGGTTCGTGGCCCCGCACACGAAGGGCACCTCGAAGACCGCCTTGTCTATGTGGTGCTTCTCGTCGGCCGGCGTGAGGACCTCGGACTCGTCGATGTAGTCGACCTCGAGGGCCTCCAGTATCTGGGCCTCGACGAAGTGCCCGATACGCGCCTTCGCCATAACGGGGATCGTGACAGCCTCCTGGATCTCGACGATTTTCTCCGGGTCGCTCATCCTGGCGACGCCGCCATCGGCCCTGATATCGGCGGGGACCCGCTCCAAAGCCATAACCGCGACAGCCCCCGCCTCCTCGGCGATCCTGGCCTGCTCCGCGTCGACCACGTCCATGATGACGCCGCCTTTGAGCATCTGGGCCATCCCGCTCTTGACCCTGAAGGTCCCTGTTGACTGTCCATTCTCCGTCATATCATTCTCCAGTGGATATCTACTAGAATTTGTAAGGGATATCTTACTACCGGCGACCCCGTGATCCAAACGATTCCAGGTTTCAGGTTGTCGGTTCAGGGGTCTCTCAGCGCTTCCTGCGTTCCTTGGCGTACTCCTCGGAGAACTTCTTGAGAAAAGCCTGCGCAGCGTGGCTCGCCGCCCGTTTGGCCGCGGGGAAGGCCAGGCTGACTTCCTTGCGGGCAAACTCGCCGACCTTCTGGATCACCCGCCCCCCCGTCCCGTCCTCCCTGGCATCAGTCCAGCGTCTGAGACGCCCCATCACTCTATCTCTATGCGTTCTCGACTCGCGGCCCCGGGGGACCCCGACTGACCCTCAGGGCGCAGCAGCTCTCCGAAACCCTTGAGCGCCTCGAAGCCTGCCTTCCTGAAGTGTCTCGCGGCCTGCACGCGTCGCTCGCCAGGCACGAGAACGTAGGCGACCACCCCTAGCAACGAACCTCTGCGATTCCTCTCCTCAGCCATCCCTCAACCTCACTCTCAACGCCTCTCCCTCGAAGCTCGCCCCCGCCGACGAGAGACGCGCGAGGGCGTCGGGGAGCAGGATGTTACGCCGGTAATTGCCTACCTTGACCAGCAACTCGGACCCCTTCTTGGAGAGGTCAACGCTCCGCTTCTCGACTAGCGGGAGGTGAAAGACGACGTCGTAGCCGTCGCCATTCTTCTCTATATCGTGCGTGGCGCCCCGGAACAACACATCTAAAGGCTCTGTGTCATCGAAGACGTCTTCGGCGAGGGAGCCTAGCGCCTCAAGGCCGAACATCTCGCGGTCGAAGAGGCGGGAGGTCAGGATCGGGATGGGCGCGAAAGATTCCTCGATGGTCTCCATATGCCTCGACTGCGCCTCGCGCCAGCGTGCGAAGTAAGGGTCGCTTACGGTGTCTGGCAAGAGTCGGTTCACCACCACGGCGTCCACGCCGTAGTCGTAGAGGTTCAGGTACGTGTAGGCGCGGCGCGCCTCCGCTATCACCATCTTCTCCGCGTTCAGGACCAGGCGCACGGAGGCACTCTGACGGTCGGTCAGGATCTCCTCTACGCTCGCAATGGCCTCGTAGAACCGCTGCCCGGCGGCGAACACGCTGTCCTCAGGCAGTGGCGGCAATGACTTCGCCCTGCTCGCGAACGGCCTGACCAGCTTTGCTGCGCGGCGCTGCAGAGGAAAGATCTTCTCGACGTACCAGCTCATGTGGTCTGGGAGGCTCAGGAGCTTCAGCGTCTCGCCCGTCGGCGCGGCGTCCAGGATCAGGGCGTCGTAGAGGGCCTCCTGGTTATGCTGCCTGACCATCAGGAGCCCGAAGAGCTCGTCCATCCCTGGCAGCATCGCGAGCTCCTCGGCGGCGAGCGTGTCAGCGCCCTGCCACTCGAACAGGGTCGTCATGTAGCCCTGTATCTGCGACCAGTTGTCTTCGATCATCGAGGTATGGTCCATCTCCTGAGCCCAGAGGCCCTCTGCCATGTCCTTCGGGTCCGACCCTATCTCAGTGTCGAAGGCGTCGGCTAGCGAGTGCGCCGGGTCGGTGCTCATGACGAGCACCTTCTTGCCGGCTCGGGACGCCTTCAGGGCCGTGGCAGCGGCCACGCTCGTCTTACCGACGCCGCCCTTGCCCGTGTAGAGGATCGTTCGCAAACTACCCGAGGACCGCCGGATCGGGTACGAACGTAGCCCCCGTCAGGAGGCCGAGGACCAGGATCAGGCCTATGTACACCACCCCGACAGCGGCGCGATTGCGAAACGGGATGTCGTAGTACGCCAGGCCCTCTGGCGTATTTCGCGTCTTCCAGCGGCGCCAGAGTTCGGGCAAACCGATCAGCGCAATAATGGCCATGATCGGGGCCACGAAGAACAGCGCTACCATCACGACGAGGCCTAGCAACTGGAAGACGAGCGACATCGCCCCGACCGCCCTCCCGCCGTCGAGCGGCAGCAAGGGCGCCAAATTGAAGAGGTTGATGATGAAGTTGATGTACGCGAGCCCGAGAAACAGTGGTTCCCGCGTGGCCGCGTAAATCCCGAGGGTCGCGAGCCCCCCAAGCGTACCGAGCACCGGGCCCGCGAGACCGACCCTGGCCTCGGCCAGCGCGTCCTTGGGCATCTGCTTCATAGCCACGAAAGCCCCCAGGAAAGGGATGAACATCGGAGCCGAGGCCCGGATGCCCTCGCGCCTGAGCTGCAGCACGTGTCCCATCTCGTGCACCCAGATCAGGACGACTATCCCAACGGCGAACCATACGGGAAAGAGCAGGGCGTATGCCCCTATGCTCACCAGCATGGTCAGCGCCGTCCCGACGAACTTGACTTTGAGGATGAGAAGCGCGAGTCCCTTGAACTTCGCGAGCAGCAGCCCGACTGCGGCGAGCGGAGCCAGCAGGCGCTTGATCAAGCTCCACAAGCCGCCTGCTGGCCTCAGGGGCTCGTACGTCGACCGGGGCCTCGACCCTTCTTCGAGGTCACTCCTGAAGATGGGTTCTCTTGCTTCGTCGTTTGAAGGATAACGATCCATAGAAGGATTATACCGCCCGCTAGTGCAGGAGCGGGTCTGAAACCCGCCCCTACACCGGCGGGCGCCGCTCGGACTCGAAGCGCTGCTGGGCCTCCACGGTCCGGATAGCCTCGGGGACGGCCTCGAGCCGGCCTCTTGGGATCGACTCTCCCGTATCGTCGCAGACGCCGTAGGTTCCCTCTTCGATCTTTTGCAGGGCCCTCTCGACCTCGCCGAGGCGGCGTTCGATCTGCTCTCCCACAGAGGCATCCATCTCGCGGTCGAAGATGGACTGGCTCATGTCCCCCGAGTCGGTCTCGGAAAAGTCATCCCCCTGCCCCTCCAACTCTCGCTCGTCCTCGCCAAGCCCGTCGCGCACCCCACCGAGCTCTCCCTTCAAGTCGATGAGCCGCCGCCTCTGGTTGTCGATAAATTCCCGATCCAACGCTTCGTTAGCCAAGATGCCTCCCGAATCTTCGATCACAGGTTCTCTATTGCCCCGCTACCTTACACGCAAAAGGATCGATTCTCCAAGTATCCCGCGAAACCTCGCCACAGACCCCATGGAAGTAGAGGGATCTAGCCAGACCGAAGTCTATTTGCGGCGAGTTTCTCCAGCGCGGTGTTTACTCGCATCTCATGCGCGATTTCGCATCTTTATTCGGCACCGCTACATGTTGTGGCCGGCCCTCACCGGCGACACCGAGATACCGGGCTTTCGGGTACACTGCAGGAGCAAGCATGCGAGATTGCGTATGTGGATTTCGGAGAAGCCCCCTTTTCTACGAGGTTGGGTGAATAGGGGTCACAGGCAAGGGGCGCGGTTACGTATACTGGCCGGTGGAGGGCTGATGGGAAGGGAAGGAGCACATGACCACCGAACCTCGCAAGGGAGCGCCAGGAGGGCAGGCGCAGTACGCCCGCCGAATGAACCAGGAGTCCTCGGTCTCCTACATGGACTGTCTCTTTAGCATCATGGCTGGCTCCGAGGAGACCGATGGGCGCTTCGGTCTGATTGAGATGGTGGCTCCCAAGGGTCGCGAGCCCTCGCGCCACCTCCACTATACTGACGACGAGGGCTTCTATGTGCTCGAGGGCGAACTCACCTTCTACGTAGGGGAGGAGATCTACGAGGCCAGCCCCGGCACGTTCGTTTTCCTGCCACACGGCATACCCCACTCTTATACTTTCGAGACCGACGCAGTGCGCATGCTCTCCATTGTCGCGCCGGGGGGATTGGAGAGGCACTTCCGGAATTCTCGATTCAGCGAGCCAGCCAGAGCCCTGACGCCGCCACCGCCCGCAGCAGATCCCGACCCAGAGCTACTAGAGGCGATGGCCAAGGACCTGGCCAGTTACGGCACCGAGGTAGTCGGTCCTCCCGGCCCGCCGCGGTAAGGTCAGAAGCATTCTTCTGACCGAAAGACCTTCTTGGAGGACCGCAAAGCCGAAGTCAAACGTCGGAGACCACTCTCTACAGCATCAGTTAGCGCTGGCGGACCCAGTAGCCTCGATATTGTGCGCATTTTGCCGTTTTTGAGCGTCTCCATGATTCTTTCGCTCCTCGATACGCGCGGCACGCGGTGTTCGGCAGGCCCTGCGGCATAAGTGATACTGTTGGGTCCCTTCCAAGCACTCCGGTGAACAGTCCTCTTGAATGCGTGCCGAGCTTAGGAGCGGTAAGATCAAGCTCACTAAGTACAAGCAAAAGGAAGGACTCACGGATCCTCATGAGCGAACAGCGGTCCCTCTGGCAAAGGCTCTTCGGTCGCACGGGAAGCTCCTCCCTCTCCCCCCGTCAGCAGAAGGTCTCCGACTACATCATCGGCCGCATGGAGAACGATGTGCCCCTGCAGCAGGTACTCAGAGAAGACTATGTACGGCGAAACTGCTCCCAAGCCGAGATCGAACGGATCGTAAGCACTCCGGAGTTTATCGAGACCGCCAGGGAACGCCTCGGGGAGTCTTTCAGATCGGAGGAGTTCAGGCTCTAAGCAGCTCAAACGGAAGCGGGCTCTTGCCAGTTCTGCTGGTTCGAGCAGAGAGGCGTCAACCTGTACTTCGGATCGTCGAGAGACGACACTATCGAAGGAGCGACCGCGGAGATTCTCGGACAAAGCACGAGGCGCACTGTGCCCGAAGTAATCAAGCAGGTAGAGGGCGAGCCGACCAAGGTGCCTTTCCGCGCCTCGGGCGAGTTCCACATCCAGCGGGGCGGAAAGCCATAAGGTAGCCCTATGCGGTGGCCGCGGAAAGAAAACTCGCAAGAACACCTGCTTCCTACCCCGACCGGCGGGCGGTGAGGCGGGTCTGGGCCTCGGCCCGGCTTCTTGTCCCGAGAGCAAGGGCTTGGTGTGTACGTCTCGGCCACTGAGTCGAAGCCACCCTCGGTCTGGCCGACAGCACGGGTCCCGCTATGCGTCGCGCACTCGTGGCCAGGTTCCGGCCTGCCGCTCTAAAAAGTCGAGTGCTGGACTCTGGCGGGCCGAGCCCCTTATAATTCCCTCATGGCTACATCATCAAAGGCAGATATCCTCGTGCTTTCGAGCGCGATAGGCAGCGGGCACATGCGGGCGAGCGCGGCGCTGGCCCTCGGCGTGTCGTTGAGCGACCCGGCTAGGACGTGCTCGGTCGTCGACTTCCCGCACGAGGTCTCCCCGGCGATCGAGGACCTGTTGCGCCGCAGCTACCTGGAATCGTTGAAGCTGATGCCCGACCTTTACGGCAAGCTGTACCGGATGTCTGAGCTGCGGGCTACCCAACAGAGCACCCCAAGCCGGGCCACCGAGCTCTACGAGCGGCTGCAGCAGTTCTCGGAACTGTGGGCCACAAAGCAAGAGCCTGCGCGTACCGAGGGCGCCGTGCCTGATCCGCCGCGGCCTCAGTGGCGCGAGGGCCTGGCGATGAGGACCCTGGATCGCCTGGTACAAGAGACAGGCGCTACGGCGCTGGTCGCCCCACACTTCTACGGCGCCTCGGCACTCGGGAAATACAAGGATCTACATCCTGACGCCTTCACCGCCGTCGTCCTGACAGATTACGTCCCCCATCCCATGGGGGTCCCAAATAACCTTGACCTCTACATCGTCGCCGATGACGCGGCGGCCGAGACGGTGGCGAGGATCAGGGTACCCGAAGAGCGCATTCACCCAACGGGAATTCCAATAGATCCCTCCTTCGAAGAACCTGCTGACGTGCCCGGAGTACGCACGGACGTCCTGAACTTGTCGGCGGATGGGGATGACGACCTGCCCGTGGTGATCGTGATGGGCGGAGGTCTGGGTGGTGGCCACCTGGAGAGCGTCGTCGGGTCTCTTCTCGAGGCGAGCGCCGCCATGCACCTCGTGGTCCTCTGCGGCTCGAACACGAGCGACCGCGAACGCCTGCGCGGCTTGGCCGCGTCGCGCGGACGATCCGCGACCTTCCTCTCGTTCACAGACCGCGTGAGGGACCTGATGGCGGCCTCGCAGGTGCTCGTCACCAAGCCAGGCGGTATGAGCTGCACGGAATCCCTCGCCTCGGGCCTGCCCCAGGTACTGTTCAACCCCATCCCGGGGCAGGAGGAGGATAACGCGGCCGCTATGGTACGTTACGGTGCAGGGGTGATGGTGGACAGGACGGACGACATACTCGGGGAGACCATGAAGATCCTGACCAGCCAGAACTACCGCAGGCACATGCGGGAGTCCGCGCATGCCGCCCATCGCCCCCAGTCGGCCCGCACCGCCGCTCTGCTTCTCCTGGAGCGCATGCCGTGAGACACCCTCGCGTGAAGTCCTGGCAAGTCACCGCCGGCCTGGCCGCAGGTGGCCTTGCCTTCGCCGGTGCACGCACCGTGGCAGGCAGGCCGGTACGTTCCTCATCGACGCTGGCAGCCGCAGGGGTCGGGGCTGCTGCCTCTGGCCTGATGGTCTACGAGTGGCTCACGCCGCGGTCCTGGCTCTACGGACCGGTGTTCTGGCACGCCAGGACCGATGAACGCGTCGTCGCCCTCACATTCGACGACGGGCCATGCCACCCTTACACAGAAGAGCTTATGGAGTTGTTTGAGCGTGAGGGGATAAAGGCCACCTTCTTCATGGTCGGAAACAACGTCCGCCGCGAACCCAACCTTGCCGCTGAGGTCGCCTCCGAGCACGCCGTGGGCAACCACACCTTCACCCATCCGCACCTGACCTGGAGCAGGCCGAGCACCGTCAAGGATGAGCTCGAGCGCGGCCAGGAAGCGATACACGGGGCGACAGGGAAGGTACCAACCATCTTCCGCGTCCCGCACGGCTGGTACGGTCCGCAGGTGATCTCCGGCGCGGCGGAGCTAGGCATGCACTGCATTGGCTGGTCGGTCATGGCCTGGGACTGGAACAAACCGCCCCAGGAGACGATTCAACGGCGCATCCTGCACGGGGCAGGCCCCGGCGGCGTGACCCTGCTGCACGACGGCCGGGACACCGAAGCCTTTCCCAAAGCCGACAGATCCAGGACCACAGCCGCCGTCCCCCACATTATCGAATCGTTGAAAGAGGACGGCTACCGCTTCGCCACCGTGCCAGAGCTTATGGCCCTCGACGCGGTTAGCAATCATTCCTGACGAAGAACTCGTAGCTGTTGTCCTCGTTGGTCGCTCCCTCGACAGAGAGTTTCAACAGCAGCGCGGCGCGTCCTGAGGCCGGGAGTTCGGCTCTGGCCCTCCCGATCCTAACTACACAATCCGCGGGCACCTCCATCTTGCCGGCCCGATGGGCCACCCTATCACCCTCCACGCACAGCTCCCAGTTCCAATCCACCCGGCCCAGTGCCCGCGGAAGATCGTTGACGATGAAGAGGGGCAACGAGATCTCTTCTCCTACCACGTAGCTCCTCTCAGGGTACTCGGCGCAGATCAGAACCGGTTCCATCGCCGCTGCCAGCACCGCGTATGCCGCTTTGGGCCTGCCTCTCCAGTCGACTACGGACCACGAGATGGCCGGCGTTGGATCGTTGAGCATGAACGCGAACGTCCCACCGGTCGGACTGTACTTGCGCCGCCTGAACAGCTCAGTCGCGTGCTTTAGAACCTCGGCCTGGTACGCCTGTGTGTCCCTCACGTAAGCCAGGCGGTCACCCTCCCAGGGAACGTAGCGCTCCATTCGCCCGACTTGCAGGCGGTAGTTCTCGGACAGGGTATTCCAATCAGGGGCCTGCCCGACGGGCCAGATCTCCCGGAGGCTCGCGGGGTCGGGAAGGGCCTGGGCGCCATACTCGGTCGGCAGACGCGAGAAACCAGGGATCACACGTACCAGGCGTTCGAGGTCCCTGAATCGCCCGTAGTACCAGCCGAAGTAGAGGTGGTTGGTCGTAAAGGGATGCCCCGCGGCGTCTATAACGGGCCGCGAGTCATCTACTTCGTGGATAGCCCGTATCACTGCGGGTCCGAGTATCCGCCGTTGCCACAGCACCCAGCGTGGGGAGAGGACCTCCGCGGCTGTGCGCGCCAGGGCGAGGGAGTTCCATTTCTCGGGCGGAACGACGAAGAAAGGCTCGTCGTGAGCGAGGTAGATCCCAACCGAAGGATGGTTGCGCAGGTCCCTCGCCATCTCCTTCGCCTGGGCGACCGCGGGCTCGAGGACACTGCGCCGGTGAGTCCACTGCAACGGAAAGTCCTGAAAGACGAGAATACCGAGCTCGTCACACGCCCTGTAGAAAGCCTCCTCGGAGACATGGGCGTGCACCCTGAGGGCGTTCATGTTGGCCTCTCGGACCAGAGATACGTTGGCCCGCAGCCTCTCTTCGGAAGTACTCGCCGGATAAGCGTCTGTTGGAACGTAGTTGATGCCACGCATGAATACACGCTCGTCATTCAGGTACACCTGCCACTCGCGCAACTCCACGGATCTCACGCCGAACCGCACCCGCTCCTCGCTACCGGCGCACAGGAGGGTCAGTTCGTACAGGTGCTGCTCTCCCCTATCCCACGTCCACCACAGGCGAGGCTCCCGAAGAGAGAAGTCCAGCTCCACCCGGCTCTCGTCCTTCTCGATCCGCTTCTTGAATCGGAAGTCGGCGCCGGGAGCCTCGAAACCAAGGGCTTCGACCCTACCGGAGATCTCGACCTCAGATCCGCTTCTCGCGTATAGGTCGAGCGTGACCCTGCTTTTTCCGGAAGGCCTCGCGTCAACACCAAGCGAACGAAGGCGAACCTGGCCGCCGCGGACGAGCGTGACGTCACGGAAGATCCCGCCAGGATTTATGCCAGGGTCCATACCGTCCCAGCGGGCCCAGATCCCACCTATCGTCTCCCTGGTGTTCTCCTCCCGCTCCTCAGGGCTGTAGACCTCGACCAGCAACTCGTTCTCGCCCGCAACCAGGCTCTCCGTGCAATCGAACTCGAACGCAGCGAAGTAACCTTCATGCGCCCCGAGGTATACCCCGTTCAGCCACACCCGGGCCGAGTAATAGACCCCCCCGAACCGCAACGAGACGAGCTCCCCATCGTCAGCGGACGCCGCCCCGAACCTCGCCCTGTACAAAACGTAGCCCTCGTAATCAAAGAGCGCATCTTCGAGCTGCCAGTGCCCTGGAACGCGAACGGGACTCCAGGCCCGCCCTACTCTCCCGGCTGCCCCGGGCCCGGCCAGGGACGAAGCGATGGGCATGGCATCCCACCGCGCGTCGGCCAAAGAGAATTCAGAGTCGGGCGTTTGCACACGGGGAGTGTACCCCTAAACCGATCCAAACAGCCACCAACCTACCGCGAACTGTGCGCCCAGGCTGCGACCGATCCGCCAGCAGCGCAAAAGAAGCTGACAAGCGAGGGCCGAAGGCCCGAAGCGTGCTGCGAGGCGCGAAGCGCCGAGCAAGAAAAATGGGCGACGACCTACTCTCCCACGGAGTCTACCCCGCAGTACCATCGGCGCTGGCGGGCTTAACTTCTCTGTTCGGAATGGGAAGAGGTGTATCCCCGCCGCCATCGTCACCATTTCAAAAAAGCGGCAAGTATTCTGTTGTAAGGCCCTCAAAAAGGGCGTCTGACCTTTGAAAACCGCATAGCGCGAACCGTAAAAACCATCAAGCCCTCGACCTATTAGTACCACTCGGCTACATACATCGCTGCACTTACACCTGTGGCCTATCAACCTGGT
>JBBPYN010000126.1:0-25978 GCA_038199875.1 Rubrobacterales bacterium | reverse complement strand
GGTTCACACCGGAGCACGACCGCACGCTCGTGGGTGCCGGGCGGGAGCGTCGCTGCACCTGGATAGACCTGGTCTGCAACGACTCGCCTGGCTTCGAGAGATACTACGCGGCCGCAGAAGGGTTGATCAAGGGGATAGGGGGCCGTCCGCACCTGGGGAAGTTCTGCGAAACCTTCAACGAGGAGGACATGGCAAGGTTACACCAGGATAGCTTTACGAAGTTCAGGCACCTGCTAGGGCGGCATGATCCCGATCGCAAGTTCGAAAATGACTACACGCGCCGGCTCTTTGGGCGCGAAAGGTAGCCTAAGATCCCGTCGGGGTCGAGAGAGAATGGCAAGGGGAGGGCATGACCACGGGCGAAAGAATAGACCGAAATCGTAGTACGCCCTCGCGCGAGGCCGTTACGGGAGCCGGGTGGGACCGCAGGCAACCGGGCTCTTTCGAGGATCTGATGCCGACCAGGGCCAGAAGGAGGCGCTTTTCCTGGCTTGATCCCCGAATCCTGTGGCAGGCGCGGCGTAACGATCTTATAGCCAGGTTCTTGAGCGATCCGGCCAACGAGGAGCGCCGTCGTTGGGTGGCCGCACAGCGGGGGCGACCGGAAGTACCGGAGGACTTTATCATCGACCGTTCGGACCTGACCTCGGCCAAATTTCTCGTTCTCGGTGATACCGGCGAAGGTGACGCCTCGCAGTTTGCGCTCGTGCCGCCGCTGCTCGAGATCGGGAAGGACACACAGTTCACGGTCATCTGCAGCGACGTCGTATACCCTGCCGGGGACGTGAACGAGTACCTGGACAAATTCTTCGTTCCCTACAAAGACCACCCGAGGCCCATCTACGCCCTGCCTGGCAACCACGACTGGTACGACGGCCTCAACGGCTTCATGGTCCATTTTTGCGGGGCAAGTCCTTCGGAGCGTTCCCTTGGGAGAAACCGGATACTCAGGCGCCTGTGGCGCAAGCCGGCCAGGGTCAGACCGCGGGTGCTAGAGAGGTGCCGCAGCCTCCGGCCCCAACTCGAGGGCCACTCGAGGCAACCAGGGCCATACTTCGCGATCGACACCGGTCCGCTAAGGATCATCGGCATCGATGCCGGCATCAACGGCCAACTCGACCGTGAGCAGGGCGAGTGGCTGCGCCGGGTCTCGAGGAGCTCGCCGAAGCCCAAGATCCTTCTGACCGGAAAGCCGATCTACGTCGACAACCAACACCGCGACGACGAAGGCGGCATCGAGGACGGCGCGACCAGGGTAGACGACATCGTGCGTGCGGTCGAGCACAATTTCGTTGCCGCCATAGGCGGTGACGTGCACAACTACCAGCGTTATCCCGTGAGGGTGGGGAACCGAACGATCCAGTACATCGTCTCGGGTGGCGGCGGCGCGTACATGAGCGCCACGCACAGGATACCCAAAGTCGACGTGGGGGGTGTCGACGAGGAGGATTTCAGATGTTACCCGCTCCGGGGCGACTCGCTCAGTGCCTACAGCAAGGTCGTCGACCGCCGGTTCTTCTTTGGCTTGGGATTGACGCACATCCCCCCGGCGAGGCGGCAGCCCTGATGGGAAGGCGTTTGGGGATCGACCCGAGCCGCCCAACCGACCGGCAAGAGAGGCCCAGACGCCGCAAGAGGCTGGCTGCCACGTTGCCCTTCCTGAGGACACCACATTCAAGGCGTAGGCGAAGGCTTCTCGAGCCCTTCTTCTACCCATTTTTCTCCGAGGTTTTTGATTGGGACACCCCGCCCTTCTTCAAGAGCTTTCTACGGCTCGAAGCGACCGAGAGCAGTCTGGTAATTACCTGCTACGGCGTAACGGGTCGCCCTGAGCATCAGGAAGATCCTCCGGTAGAGGACCGCGTGGAGGTTAGGCTCGACCGGTAGCGCAAGAGATCGGGTGGCGACCTGGCATGGGGACCAGGTTACGCGCGCCAGGGGGCCTTCCTCTCACCCTCAGGCTCCTCGATAAGCGCGAACGTAATCCGTTGCGTGCTCGAACTCGTATTCCGCGGGGAGCAAGGTAGGGTATCTGGGGTTCGCTACGACTCCTCTTCGACGACCTTCTCGTACTCTTCGGGGGAGAGAAGGTCGGCCTCTTCCGAGGTGCGGAGCCTGACGATCCAACCCTCCCCGTATGGGTCGTCGTTGATCTTCTCGGGCGCGTCCTCAAGCGAGGAGTTGACCTCGATGACCTCGCCGCCTACGGGTGCGTACAGATCGGAGACGGCCTTGACGCTCTCGACGGTGCCGAAGGACTCACCGGCGTCGATCGTGGCCCCCTCATCGGGTAGTTCGACGAAGACGACGTCGCCTAGCTCCTCCTGGGCGTGCTCCGTGATGCCTATGGTCGCGGTGTCGCCATCGGTGCGGACCCACTCATGGCTCCTGGTGTACTGCAGGTCTTCCGGTACGCTCAAGGCTCTCCTCCCCTATCCTCTGTCGCGCTTGTAGAACGGTAGCGGCACGACCTTCGCCGGCACGGGGTTGTCCCTTATCACGATCTCGAACCAATCTTCTACCCCCGGGTCTACTAGCGCAAGCCCTATCGCCCGGTCGAGGGTGGGAGACTTGGTGCCGCTCGTGACCTCGCCGACGATCTCGGCCCCGCTCGTCACGTGGTGGCCGTGGCGGGCGATCCCACGCCCCTCCATCTCGAAGCCGACGAGCTTCTTGCGCAACCCCTCGGTGTCCTCGAGCAAGAGCGCCCTCTGCCCGATAAACCGCTGCTCCTTGTCCAGGTGCACGGCAAACGAGATGCCTGCCTCAAGGGGCGTGGTCTCGGCGTCGAGCTCGTTCCCGTAGAGGCACATGCCAGCCTCGAGGCGCAGCGTGTCCCTCGCGCCTAGCCCCGCAGGGGTGACGCCGGCCTCGATCAGGCGTCGCCAGACGCGCGGGGCGCCGTCTGCGGAAAGGTAGATCTCGAACCCGTCCTCGCCCGTGTAGCCGGTGCGCGAGATGAGGGCCGGAACACCTTCGACCTCCCCTTCGGCAAACCGGAAGGGCTTGAGGCCGGATA
Source organism: Rubrobacterales bacterium (assembly GCA_038199875.1). Taxonomy (GTDB): domain Bacteria; phylum Actinomycetota; class Rubrobacteria; order Rubrobacterales; family Rubrobacteraceae; genus Rubrobacter_D. Next base: position 22,959 of record JBBPYN010000126.1, on the reverse strand, counting down.
AATCAGTGTCGGTAAGGTCCTGCAACATGCCTGCGGCCTCGGGCCCTTGCAACGCCAGGAGTGCCCAGTCGTCGGACTGGTCTGCGACCTCGACGTCGAGGTCTTCTGTGTTCGTCTGGAAGTGTTCTACGTCCTTCTCTCGGTTGGAGGCGTTTATGACGATGAGGAAGTCGTCCTCGCGGCGGTAGACGATCACATCGTCCACCGTCCCCCCGTCCTCGTAGCAGACCGCTGAGTAGCCGGCCTGCCCGACGTCCAGACGACCCACGTCGCGGGTGACGAGGCGCTGGACGGCGGCCTCGGCGTCGGTGCCACGGAAGACCGCCTCGCCCATGTGCGATACGTCGAAGAGGCCGGCGTGGTTGCGAACAGCCTCGTGCTCGGCCTTTATGCCATCGTACTGAACCGGCATCTCGTAGCCCGCGAAGTCCACGAGCCTGGCGCCGAGTTCTTTGTGCTCGTCGTAGAGCGGGGTGTGTTTGAGTTGCTCTTTCGCCACCCTTACCACCTGGCCTTGAGTTGCCTGGCGGCGCGGGTCTCATCGAGGCGGCGCGTGGGGGCGTGCGTCGGGGCCTCTTCGAGGTCTTCTGGGCTCGTCTCGGCCAGCTCGAGCATCGTCCCGATAAAGTCGTCGATGGTCACTTTGGACTCGGTCTCGGTCGGCTCTATCAGCATGGCCTCCTTGACGACGAGGGGGAAGTAGATCGTGGGCGGATGATACCCGTAGTCGATGAGCCCCTTGGCGATGTCGAGGGCCCTCTTGCCCTGCGGTGGTTGCACGACGACCTCGTGCTTGCACAGTTCGTCGTAGGGGATGCGGTAGGTGCCCCCGAGCTGCGCCCGCACGTAGTTGGCGTTCAAGACGGCCATGTCCGTCACGTCCCTGAGCTCGGGGCCGTGCATCCTGATGTAGTTCCAGGCCCTTAGCATCTGCCCGAAGTTGCCGTGGAAGCCGGCCACGCGGCCGATGCTCTTCTCGGGACGAACGAAACGGTACTCGTCGCCCTCCTTATTTACTACTGGATCTGGGAGGAAGGGCGCGAGGGCTTCTGAGCAGGAGATGGCCCCGCAGCCGGGTCCTCCGCCGCCGTGCGGGGTCGAGAATGTCTTGTGCAGGTTGAAGTGCATGACGTCCACGTCGGCATCGGCGGGGCGCATGCGCCCCATGTTCGCGTTCATGTTCGCGCCGTCCATGTAAAGGAAGGCGCCGGCCTCGTGCAGAACCTCCGCTATCTCCTTTATGTTCCGCTCGTAGACGCCGCAGGTGTTGGGGTTGGTGATCATGAGCGCAGCCGTCGACGCGTCGACCATCTCCCGCAACTCGTCCACATCGACGCAACCGTGCTCGTCGAGCCCGACTTCCTTCGACTCGAACCCGGCCATCGAGGCCGTAGCCGGGTTGGTACCGTGCGCCGTCGAAGGAACGAGGACGGTGGTCCGCTCCTCATCCCCGGCGTCCTCGAAGAACTTCTTGACCATCAGGATGCTCGTCAGTTCCCCCTGCGCCCCGGCGAGGGGCTGGAGGGAGACGTGGGGCAACCCGGAGACCTCGGCGAGGAAGCCCTGTAGCTCGTGCATGATGCGGAGCGCGCCCTGAGCCTGCGATTCCGGCTGGAGCGGATGCAGGCCTGCGAATCCGGGTACGACCGCTGCTGCCTCGTTGGCGCGGGGGTTGTGCTTCATCGTGCAGGAGCCGAGGGGATAGAACGTCGTGTCGATGCCCTCGTTCTCGCGGGAGAGGTTGGTGTAGTGACGGATCACGGTCGGCTCGTCCACCTCGGCGAGCCGCGGCTTCTCCTTACGGAGCGACGACTTCGGCAGGATCGTCGATAACTCCTTCGTCTCCACGTCAGGCTTCGGGAGAGTGTAGCCCCTGCGGCCCTCGCGGCCTTTGTCCCTGATCAGGTCATACGGCATTCGCCACCACCTCCACGAAAGCATCAAGCTCTTCTTTGGTCCTCTTCTCGGTCACGGCGACGAGCATCGCCCCATCCCCGAGATCCAGCCCGCCGACAGTCCCGGCCTCGAGCAGAGCCTCGTTGGCCCGCGCCACATCCGGCAACTCCACGGCAAACTCCCACAGGAAAGGCGCATCAGGGTAGCGGAGCTTCAGGCCGGCTTCGCCCAGCCTCTCCGCCAGATAGTGGGCCTTCGAGATCGAAAGTTCAGCCACCTCGCGCAGCCCTTCCGGTCCCATAAGCGCCGTGTAGACGGTCGCGGCAAGGGCCGTCAGGGCCTGGTTGGTGCAGATGTTGGAGTTCGCCCTCGCGCGCCTGATGTCCTGCTCGCGGCCCCGCAGGGTGAGCACGTAGGCGAGCTTGCCGTTTTTGTCTATCGTCTCACCAGTTATACGGCCTGGGAGCTGGCGGACGAACTCCTCTTTCGTCGCCATGTAGCCGGCGTATGGACCGCCGAACATCAGCGGCATCCCGAGCGGCTGGGCCTCGCCCACGACCACATCGGCCCCGAGGTTTCCAGGCGCCTCGAGTACGGAAAGTGAGATCGGGTCGCACACAGCGACACAGAGCGTGTCGACGGCGTGGGCAGCCTCAGATGCCGCCCCAACGTCCTCGACGCCGCCGAAGAAGTTTGGGCTCTGCACGAAGACGCCCGAGACGTCGTTGGGAACATCTGAGAAGTCCGTGGTTCCGTTCTCGAACGGCAGTTCCACGACTTCCACGCGGTAGGTCTCCATGACTTCGCGGTAGCGGGGGTTCAGGCCAGCTGAGACGGCGACTTTGGGGTCCCGCTTCGTCAGGCGGGCGGTCATCAGGGCGGCTTCCACGACGGCGTTCGCGCCGTCGTAGACAGAGGCGTTCGAGATTTCGAGACCGGTAAGCTCGGAGATCATGGACTGGAACTCGAAGATAGCCTGCAGGGTGCCCTGGCTGATCTCCGGCTGGTAAGGCGTATAGCAGGTCAGGTACTCGCCGCGCGAGATGATCGCGCCGACGGCGGAGGGTACGATCCTGTCGTAAGCTCCGGCACCGAGGAAGATCGGTAGCCCCGAAACGTTCTCCCTGGCCAGGGCATCTACTTCCCTGAGCGACTCATACTCGGAGAGGACCTGCGGAAGGTCGAGCTCTCCTGTGTACTTCGGACGAACGTCGGCGAAGAGGTCATCGAGGGTTCCGACCCCGATGGCGTCCAGCATCTCCTGTACATCGGCCTCGGTGTGCGGTGTGAATCGCGCCACGCGGCTATACCCCCTGTCTCGGGTGAGCGTTGCTTTTTCCGCCCTGTCCCAAACCTGAGAGTGTTACCCCGTCGGCGCCGGTACGTACCGGACTCTCCAGGACGCCCTCCGGCCCGCGGTCCTTCTGCCTGAGAGATTCGGCCCGCCTCTACACGGACTTTTCACCTTCGGCGGCCGTCACGAGGTCTCCCCCACCCCCGACGACTCTCTCCCGCGGCCCTCACCGGGCAAGTTCGGACTATAGCATAAGGGGCGTACCGTCGGGCGTCTTCGCGCGCCTCTACGTGTACGCCTCGCGCCCCACCCGAACCGAGTCTTTTTGCGCGAAGTGGTCGCTTATGTACTTCTCGCCCTCGTCGCAGAAGAGGGTGACGATGGTCTTTAGATCTGGGTACACCTCGCGCACCCTCCTGGCGGCGATGAGGTTGGCGCCGCTCGAAGGTCCGACGAAGAGGCCGTAACGCTTTGCGAGGCTGCGCATCTCTTCTACGGCCTCCTCGGAGTCTACGGTGAGGGCTTCATCGACGAGGCGCCTGTGACGCTCGAAGATGCCTGGGACGAAGCCGTCGGAGATGCCCTCGATGAGGTGGTCCCCGATCTCACCGCACAATATCGTCGATGACTCCGAAGGCTCCATCGCGAAGAGCTTGACTGCCGGGTTGACCTCCCTGAAGGCCTGGCCGACCCCGATCAGGGTTCCACCCGTCCCAACGCCCATGACCATCGCGTCGGGCATGACGCTTTCTGGAAGCTGGCCCAGTATCTCAGGCCCGAGCCAGATCCTGTTCTCCTCGACGTTCCACTCGCTCTCGAACTGCGAGGGACAGAAATAGCCTGGCTCCTGCCCAAGTTCCCTTGCTTTAGCCAGGGCCTCGTTGACATGGAAGTGGCCGACCTCCATCACATCGGCCCCGAACGCGCGGCTGATGGCGACCCGCTCGCCGCTCATGCCTTCAGGCATTACTACAAGCATCCTGTAGCCCTTGACCGCGGCGACCATCGAGAGGGCGTTGCCCGTGTTGCCCGACGTGGCCTCGACGATGGTGTCGCCCCTTTTCAGGAGTCCTTCGTCTTCGGCGCGTTCGACCATGTACCTGGCGATCCTGGCCTTGATGGACCCGGATGGGTTCAGATACTCGAGCTTGCAGTAGATGCCCTCGACCTCGAGCATTGGCGTGTTCCCTATGGCGTCGAGGACGCTCCCTGAAAGGCCCTTCTTCATACCATCCACCTCCTTCTACTCAGGCGTAACGTATGCCCCTGAGAGGCCGCCGTCAACCATGAAGGTCGAGGCGTTGACGTAGGAGGAGTCGTCTGAAGCGAGGAAGAGGACGGCGCCCGCGATCTCTGCCGCCTCCGCGAACCGGCCCATTGGCACGTGCACGAGCCTTCGCTGTGCCTGCTCCGGGTCATTGGCGTAGAGCTCCTGCAAGAGCGGCGTGTTCACGGGACCTGGACAGAGCGCGTTGACGCGGATGCCCCGCCTGGCGAACTCGACCCCGAGCTCGCGGCTGAGCGCGAGCACGCCGCCCTTGGAGGCGGTGTAGGAGATCTGGGAGGTGGCGGCACCCACGACGGCGACGAAGGAGGCTGTATTGATGATCGACCCACCGCCCCGCTCAAGCAGGTGCGGTATGCCGTACTTGCAACACAGGTAGACGCTCTTGAGGTTCACGTCCTGCACCCGCTGCCAGGCTTCGAGGCCGGTCTCCAGGATGGAGTCGTCGTCTGGAGGTGAGATCCCGGCGTTGTTGAAGAGTACGTCTATGCCGCCGAAACGTTCGGCCGTCTCACGGTACATCCTCTGCACGTCATCGGGATCGGTAACGTCGGCGTGGACGTAGAGGCCTTCGATCTCGTCAGCGGCTTCATTGCCCGGTTCATCGGCGAGGTCCACTACACAGACCCTGGCGTCCTCTTCGGCGAAGCGGCGGACCGTCTCGCGGCCTATGCCGCCGGCGCCGCCGGTTACGACGGCGACCTTCCCTTCGAGGCGTCCAAGCATATCTAGTCCTCCTCCGTGGAGAGGTAGACGTTCTTTACCTCGGTGTAGTAGTCGAGGGCGTGCGGGCCGAGCTCGCGCCCCACGCCCGACTGCTTCATCCCGCCGAATGGGGTGGCGACCCGTACGGAGGTGTTGGAGTTGATTGAGAGGACGCCGGTCTCGATGCGGCGGGCTACGCGCATGGCGCGGGCGACGTTCTGCGTCCAGACCGAACCGGAGAGGCCGTAGACCGTGTCGTTGGCCAGACGCACGGCGTCCTCCTCGTCCTCGAAAGGAATTACGGCGACCACGGGGCCGAAGATCTCCTCGGCCGCCGCCCTGTCTCTGTTATCCACCGGCGCCAGAACGGTTGGCGGGTACCAGAACCCGGAGCCCTCTGGCGCTTCGCCCCGAATCGCCACGGGCGCGTCATCGGGGACGTAAGCGGCCACCTTCTCGCGGTGGTCGGCGGAGATGAGGGGTCCCATGTCGGTGGCCTCGTCGAACGGGTCCCCTACCCGTATCCCCGTGACGGCTGGCTCCATCAGCGAGAGGAACTCGTCGAAGACGCCCCTCTGGACGAGGATGCGCGAGCGGGCGCAGCAATCCTGCCCGGCGTTGCCGAAGACGGCGACGGGCGCCGATGCCGCGGCCTTCTCAAGATCCGCGTCGGCGAAGACGACGTTGGCGGACTTGCCGCCAAGCTCAAGCGTAACACGCTTTATGGTGCCGGCTGCGCCGGCCATGATGCCCTTCCCGACCTCAGTCGAGCCGGTGAACGCGACCTTGGCGACATCAGGATGCTCGACGAGCCGTTTTCCGACCTTGCTCCCTGGACCTACGACGACGTTGACTACGCCCTCGGGGATGCCGGCCTCGCGCGCTATGCGTTCGAACTCGATGGCACTAAGGGGCGTGAGCTCGGCTGGCTTGAGGACGAGCGTGTTGCCCGCGGCGAGCGCTGGCGCCATCTTCCAACTCGCGATGGTGAGCGGGAAGTTCCACGGGACGATGAGCCCCACGACCCCGAGGGGTTCGCGAAACGTCACGTCTACGCCACCAGTGACGGGTATGGTGTCGCCGAGCAGCCGCTCCGGCATCCCCGCATAGTAGTGGAAGGTCTCGGCGACCATCCCCATCTCACCGCGGGAATCGCCGATGGGCTTGCCCGTGTTCTTCGACTCGAGCTGCGCCAGGTTTTCCTGTTCCGAGTCGAGCGCGTCGGCGAGGCGCCTGAGAAGGCGGGAACGGTCGGCTGGTTCCATGGCCCTCCAGGCCGGGAACGACTCTTTCGCGCGGGCGACGGCCGCGTCGGCATCGTTCTCGGTGGCTGGTTCCAACCTCTCCAGAACGTCTTCGGTTGCGGGGTTGATCACTTCTAGCAACTAGGACACCTCCGATACGAGGGCTTTTATCAGCTGGCTCTTCTCATCCTCCTCGGGATGCCAGAGCACGCCGAGAACGAAGGGACAGGAAGGGTCTTCGAGGGCCTCGACAGTATCGTCGTCGGAGCGGCCCGTCACGACGAGGCCTTCCCCGATCTCCCTCACTCCCTGGTGATGGTGGGACTTGACCGGCGCCCTCTCGGCCCCAACTGCCCTTGCGGCGAGTGAGCCTGACTCGAGGTCTACCTCGTGGTCGGCGAACGTACCAGCCGTGTGGCCGATGGTCCTCGTGGCCGACCACATCGGGGAGGTGCTGCTCGATGCCGCCCCCGTAGGCAACGTTGAGCACCTGCATCCCGCGGCAGATGCCTAGAGTGGGCATCCCGCGCCCGATGGCAGCGCGTACCAGGGCGAGCTCGTAGGCGTCGCGCTCCTCCTGGACGGGTCCGGTCTCGGGGTGGGGTTCCTTGCCATAGAGAGCCGGGTCGAGGTCGCCGGCGCCGCCGGTGACGATCAGGGCGTCGATTATGTCGAGTACCCCGTCGGGATCTTCCGCGTCTTCCGGATCCGGCGGCAACAATACGGAACGTCCGCCGGCCCGCTGCACGGCTTGCACGTAGCCCGCGGGGCTCACGAAGGCGGGAACCCCGCTCCAGACGCCGTAGCTCACGCTCTCGGTCGCTGCGGTAACGCCGATGTTTGGCCTGGGCCCATCCTTCACAGGCGCTCGAAGTTCCTGTAGCGTTCCCAGTCGGTGACGGCCGCCTCGAAGGCCTCTATCTCGACGCGCGCCATGTTCAGGTAGTGATCTACGACCTCATCCCCGAACGCCGCGCGGGCCGCCTCGCTCCCCGCGAAGAGGTCGCGCGCCTCGCGCAGGTTCGTCGGGACGTGGGGCTTGTCCGCCTCGTAGGCGTTGCCCGCGAACTCGTCTTCGAGGGAGAGTTCGTTCTCGATGCCGTGCAGACCGGCGGCGATCATGGCCGCGATGGCCAGGTAGGGGTTAACGTCGCCACCTGGTAACCGGTTCTCCACGCGCAACGAGCCGCCGTGCCCGACAACCCGCAAAGAGCAGGTGCGGTTGTCCTTGCCCCAGGCCACCGCTGTCGGGGCGAAGGAGCCTTTAGCGTAGCGCTTGTAGGAGTTTATGTTCGGGGCGAAGAACAACGTGAGCTCGCGCAGGCAGGCGAGCTGACCCGCCAGGAAGTGCTCGAAGGTCTCCGAAAATTCGTGGCCGTTGGCAAAAACCGGGGCGCCGTCCTCGGCGCGCAAGGACAGGTGAATGTGGCAGGAGTTGCCCTCGCGCTCGTCGAACTTGGGCATGAACGAGATAGCGTGGCCCTCCTGGGCGGCGATCTCCTTGGCCCCGTTCTTGTAGATAGCGTGTCCGTCTGCGGTAGCCAGGGCACGGTCGAAGCGGAAGTTGATCTCATGCTGCCCGAAGTTGCACTCGCCCTTGGCGTCCTCGACCGCGAGCCCAGCCCCAGCCATCGAGTTGCGGATTCGCCGCAGCAGGGGTTCGATGCGCGCCGTCCCTAGCAGCGAGTAGTCAACGTTGTAGTAGTTGGCGGGCTCCAGGTCTTTGTAACCTTTGCGCCAGGCCTCCTCGTAGGTGTCCATAAAAACGATGAACTCCAGCTCCGTCCCTACGAAGGCTTCGAGGCCGCGCTCTGAGAGGCGTTCGAGCTGGCGGCCGAGGACCTGCCGAGGCGAAGCGACGACCGGAGAGCCGTCCTCCCAGACGAGGTCGCACGTCACGAGCGCCGTCCCCTCCTGCCAGGGAACGTACCTCAGGGTATCCATGTCAGGCTTGAAGACGAAGTCGCCGTAGCCGCGCTCCCAGGAGGACATCGCGTAGCCATCCACGGTGTTCATCTCCACGTCCACGGCGAGCAGGTAGTTGCAGCCCTCCGCGTCATGCTCGACCACCTCCTCGAGGAAGTGGGTCGCCGTCAGGCGCTTGCCCTGGAGCCGGCCCTGCATGTCCGTCATCGCGAGGAGGACCGTGTCGATTCTCCCGGCCTCGACCTCGGAGCGCAGGGTGTCTAGATCGAGGCGTCCCCTCGCCTGCGTCGTGTCCAATTCTTGCTCCTCTCTAGCTTCCGGCCAGTTCGGACTCGGCCTGCTCTATGGTGGCGAACTCTTCCTCAGGTGCCTGGGCGACGAGGTGGTTGCGGCTGTAGAAGCCGAAGTAGGCGAGGAAGAGCGCGTAGACACCGAGCGTGATGAGCGCCGCCGTCGGGTCTACGATAAAGGTGGCTATCACGGCGAGCACCGCCAAAACGAGCGCCACGCCCGACGTGGCGATGCCGCCCGGCGTGCGATAAGGACGCTCCAGGTCCGGTTCGTTGCGGCGCAGGAGTATGTGCGAAAGCATCATCAGCACATAAGAGATCGTGGCCCCGAAGACGGCGATGTTTATCAGGATCGCCCCGTTCCCGGTGAGCGCCATCAGGAACCCGATGGCGCCGGGGACCACAAGCGCCACCCACGGCGTCCTGCGGCTGCCGGTCACCGAGAGGAGCCGTGGGAGATATCCGGCCCGGCTGAGGGCGAACGTCTGGCGCGAGTAAGCGAAGATGATGGAGAAGAATGAGGCGACCAGGCCCGCCAGCCCCGCGATGTTGATAAACGAGCTCAGGAAGTTGGAGCCGCCGTAGGCGGAGGTTACGGCCTCGACGAGCGGGTTGTCGGAGTCCTGAATAACCGCCGATCCCGAGGCCCCCGGGCCGACGACGAGGATCAACGCCGCGAACACCAACAGAGCCGTCATGCCGGCGATGAGCCCCCGGGGCATGTCGCGCTGCGGATCGCGCGTTTCCTCGGCCGCGAGCGGCACACCCTCTATGGCGAGGAAGAACCAAATCCCGTACGGCAACGCCGCCCAGATGCCCACCAGCCCGAACGGCAGGAACGCGCTCGCCCCCACAGCGTCCGTCGGTTTTATGTCGAAGAGGTTCGCCGGGTCGAAGAGCGGGATCATGCCGATAACGAAGGCGGCCAGCGCCACGACGGCTATCGCCGTTATGGCGAACATGACCTTGAGCGCCTCGCCGACGCCGTATAGGTGTATGCCCACGAAGACCAGGTAGCAGCCGAGGTACACGACCCAACCCCCGATCCCGGTGAGAGATTCCATGTACCCCCCGATGAACGTGGCGATGGCCGCTGGCGCTATGGCGTACTCGATCAGGATCGCCGTCCCGGTCGCAAAACCACCCCACGGCCCCATCGCCCGACGGGCGAACCCGTAACCGCCACCGGCGGTCGGTATGGTAGACGAGAGCTCCGCGAGCCCGAAGACCATGGCACTGTACATGGTCGCCATGAGAAGCGTAGCTATGAGCAACCCACCCCACCCGCCCTGGGCGAGCCCGAAGTTCCAGCCGGCAAAGTCACCGGATATGACGTAGGCCACCCCGAGGCCAGCAAGAAGCACCCAGCCCGCAGCCCCCTTCTGGAGCTGCCGCTGCTCCATGTACTCGGACCCGACGTCCTCGTAGCCGGCCCCTCGCGACGTTCGCCGTTCCTGCTCACTCACCCGAACTCCCTTCCCCGAAATCCACTCTCCCACAGGAGCCGTCCCCGTCTCGACCCTGTAGCTTCGATCACATCATAATTAATACCAATTTGTCATACAAGGGGAGGCATCGTCCGGTCCGCTTGCGGGCTACGTCCCGTCAGGTAGGATTTCCTCGAGCTAGAGAGGTCCAGAGACGCGAGGCGGAAGATCAAGCTGAATCCTCTAAATCCGGAGAAGCGGAAGGAGTCTCCCCTCTACCTGCAGGTCGAGCGGCGGATAGAGGACCTTCTTTTGCGGGACTGTACAAGGCTGGCGACCGCATCCCCCCAGAGGCCGAGCTCGTGAACTCCCTCGGGGTGTCGCGGGTCACGGTGCGGGCCGGGCTGGCGCGGCTCGTGCGGCGCGGCCTTCTGGAGCGCAGGCAGGGGAGCGGCACGTCCTGGTACGTCCGCCCGAAGGGGCGCGTCTGGCGGCCGGCCTGGAGCGGCTCGAGACGTACACCGTGCACGCCGGACGGCTCGGGTTGAAGCTCGCCAGCACAAACCTGACCATCGAATCATCAGGCGCCACGGCCGATGAGGCGGCCGCGCTTGAAGTAGGCGAAGGCACACCGCTCGCAAGAGTCTCACGTGTCCTGCTCATCGAAGGCAAACCTGCCGCGTGGATGGTTGACGTGGTGCCCCAGAGCATCGTAGGCGTTCACGAGGTCGTCATGGTCGGACCTGAGGACGGGGTGGGTGAAAAGCTCGGCCTCAAGGCCTCCTCTGCGGCGCTGTCCCTGATCCAAACCATGTACCTCACCGACGGCCATCCCGCACAGTGGTCCCGCGATACCTTCCTGCCGGGCAAGCTCAACCTCCACGTGGTGAGGGAACTCTTCGAGGTACGGAATCTTCCACAATAGGTATCAGGCTACAGGCTTCAGGTATTTCTTGGTAGTCGAGATCTCGCCCGTTATCGAAACCGGTTGCTGAAGCCTTATGCCTGTAACCTGTAGCCTGTAAAAAAGGAGGACGAGTTGCCGGAGATAAGCTGGGAAGACTTCGAGAAGGTCGACGTGAGGGTGGGCAAGGTGATCGAAGCAGAACCATTTCCGGAGGCGCGCAAGCCTTCGATCAAGCTCACGGTGGACTTCGGGCCTGAGGTCGGGACCAGAAGGACTAGCGCCCAGCTCACCGCGCACTACGAGCCGGAAGGACTGGTGGGCCGGCAGGTCGTCGCCGTGGTCAACTTCCCGCCGAAGAGGATCGCAGGCTTCAAGAGCGAGGTGCTCGTCCTGGGCGTACCCGACGAGGCCGGGGAAGTAGTCCTACTCTCCCCGGACACGGAGGTCCCTGAAGGCGGAAGAATGTTCTGACTCCAGATCACCCTGTCAAAGTTCTTGCTGAAATCCTGACAAACGAGGGCCAAAGGCCGATGCGTGCTTTTCTTATGTATCAGAACGAAGGGGATTCTGGTACTATGTACATAAGAAATGGAGGGTTTGATGGAATCGGGGCGAGTAACGCGGGAATGGTTGGAGGGGCTTGATCCTACGGAGTTCCAGGAGATCTCGTACATGATCTCCGACATACAGCGCGAGCGCGCAGAGGCGCGGCGGCAGAAACTCGAACAGCGAAGGTCTGCAGCCCGTAAGGAGGCCCAAAACAGACGCTACCTCGAACTGGAACGCGTCAGGTGCGGTAAGAAAGGCTGCAAGAAATGCGCCAGCGGAGAGCTTCACGGCCCCTACTGGTACCTGTACCGTCCCAAGGAGAACGCCCCTGGTCGTACGAGCGAGTACGTCGGCAAAGTGCTGCCCGACACGCTCGCAGAGGAGTTCGACATCTCCGAAGATCAGCGGACGCTAGGTTAGCGAATTTGTTTCTTATGTACACATGATCGCATTTACGGCACCGAACTGTACATAAGCCACTCCTGAAGGCTCCGCGCCATCACGTACGGGACGACTACCGCGGTGGATTCCCGCTTTCGCGGGAGTGATACCGAATCCGGGTGAATGCTGCCGGCACGACAAAGTCCACCATGCGCAAGGGCCTGTCTCTTCTACTACCCGTGGATTCCCGCTCCCCGCTTTCGCGGGGACAGGCTTCGCGGGAATGACGGAGGAGGCGACCCAAGCGTGCCGCAGCCCGAAAGCGATCCCCTTCAAGCGGATTCGGTGTGACGTAGTGGATGGCCTCCGTGCGCCAGCATTCCGAACGCACTCCCGCTCAAACGGACCCGGTGTGACAAGCTAAAGGCTGAAAGCGAGGCCTTTAGGCCGAAGCGTGCCGCGTAGCCCGAAGGGCGCAGCGTGCTCATGCGCTATTTTGCGGTTTGATCGCCCTGGAGGAGCCGAGCACATTGCCGGAGGCGTCCATGGCCTTCACTCCGACGTAGGGTTCGTTGGTATTGACCGTGATCACGGTTTCGAAGCCCTCCCTTGGGGCCGATGCGAGCCCTTTCAGCTTCCGTAAGCCGGTCCCGGCGAACACCTGCCAGGTGGAGACCTCCGTGGCGCCGTTCCAACTGGCGTAGATCTTCACCTCGTCGCCCTGCCCCGTCTCGGCGGCTATGGCGGGGGCGTATTTCGGGTACCCCTTCCACGGGAAGCGGAAGGCCCTGTAGGTCTCGCCTTCGGTCGGGAACTCGGCGTCGAAGAGTAATTTAGCGTCGCGGTTGAACTCCGAGATGACCGGCGAGCTGCCCCAACCGATAAAGACGTTGCCGTTCGGCAGTACCTGCACGTTGCCCTGGGTGGCGGAGCGCAACTTGTCGGGATGGGTGTACTCGCGTACCAGGCTGGCCTTCCTGGCATCTTCATCGATCTCGAGCGTGATACCGCGGGACTGTTCCACCTGGCTCAGACGGCCGTTGTCGAAGACGGTGATCGTCCCGTCGGAATGGCTGCGGGCGTCGTGCTGGTAGTTGAATTGGGCACCAGGGCCAAGTTCGAAATCGCTCTTATCGCCGCCAAGGCGCCAGACGATGTCGCCCGTCTTGCGGTCGACCTTGAAGATAGTCGAGGTCCCACGGGAAGAGATGAGCAGGTGATCCTCGTCGTACACGTCTACGGAGTTGAGGTGGAGGTGGTCGTAGTAGCCGGTACGGTGCTGAGAGAGTTCGACGTGCTCCAGGCTATGCCACTCGAAGAGGACTTCGCCGGTCTCGATATCCACCTCCTGGACGATCCCGTCAAGCACCGTGGCGTCCGCGGGACCGCCCACCGAAGTCAGGTCCCTATCCACCCCGTTGTAGATGGTCAGCAGCGCGGTGTCCTGGGGCGTGATGTGGAACTCATGGTGGTCCCCTTCGTAGCCGTTGCCCGCCTTGACGCGTTTGATCTCCCGGTAGGAATGGTCGCAGATCACGTACTCGCCCCGGCCGAAGCCGGTGTGCTGGCCTACCCACCAGGTGAGCACCGTCTCGCCCATGTACTCCTGCACCTCGAAGTTCATCACGTCAAGGGCCTCGTCCCCCAACAGGTGCAACCATACTGGCTGTCCCTCGTTGTCAAGGATCACGCAGCCGTCCTGCCCCGGACCGGCCTCATCCGGGCCGTTTTTCGGGGCGACGAAGATCAAGCCGGGAGCGGTATCGCGGGCCTGCGTTGTCACGTTGATAACCGGCGGGTGGAGATCCGGGCGCGAGCGAAAGCTCCATGCCTGCCCAACCGGAGAAGAAGCGGCGGTCGCCCTGGCATCAGGGGCCGGATCGCAACCGCCGAGCGCGGCCAGCGCCGCGGCGCCAGCCGTGGCCTGCAAAAATCTCCGTCGTGTGATCCTGGGTTTCAAATCACCGCCTCTTTCTCGTCCTGGCTTCCGCGCCAATGCTCCTGAAGCTACGCAAAGTACACTATTTTCGGCCGCACTTCGCCCTTAACACGTTCCGCCCTACGGTCTCGAGGAGCGCCGCGTATGCGGCGGTGCGGAATTTCCTGCCCGTTATCCGACGACGAGGTTGACGAGCCTGCCGGGCACGTAGACGCTCTTGCGGAGCTCCTTGCCTTCGAGGTGGGGACGGACCCTGGCGCTTGAGATCGCCAGCTCCTTCGCCGCCTCCTCGGAGATATCTGCGGGGGCTTCGATGCGGTCGCGGAGCTTGCCGTTTACCTGGACGACAAGCGTTATCTCCTGCGCCTGTATCAGGGCTTCCTCATACCCTGGCCACGCCTGCTCGTGCACCGAGTAATCCTCCCCCATCGCGGCCCACATCTCCTCGGCGTGGTGCGGCGCGAACGGGGCGAGGACCGTGACGAAGGTCTGCAAAGCCTCGTGCCACTCACCCTCCTCGACGCGGTCCCTGACCGCGAGCAGGTAGTTGGTGTGCTCCATGAGGGCTGCGATGGACGTATTGAAGCGGAAGGTTTCGAGGTCTTCTGTCAGCTTCTTGATCAAACGGTTCGTCCGGCGCGCCAGCTCCGCAGGGTCGGCCTCGCCCCCCGAGGAGTCGCCCTCTGCTACGAGGGTAAGGACGCGCCTGAGCCAGCGCGAGACGCCCTCTATGCCCTTGCCGTCCCAGGGGCCGCCCTCGTTCCACGGGCCGATAAACATCAGGAAGCACCTGAGCGCGTCGGAGCCGAAACGGTCCACGTACTCCTGGGGGTTGACCACGTTGCCGCGGCTCTTGCTCATCTTCTGCCCGTCTGGACCGAGTATGGTTCCCTGGTTGCGCAGCCGGGTCATCGGCTCGTCGAAGTCTACGAGCCCGAGGTCCCTCATGACCTTGGTGAAGAAGCGGGCGTAGAGCAGGTGCAGTATGGCGTGCTCGATGCCGCCGGTGTACTGGTCTACGGGAAGCCACTTCTCCCCCCTCTCGGGGTCGAAAGGGCCCTCGTCGTAGTGCGGCGAGAGGTAACGGTACCAGTACCAGGAGGAGTCCATGAAGGTGTCCATCGTGTCCGTCTCGCGCGTGGCAGGACCTCCGCAGCGGGGGCACTCCGTGTTGTAGAAGTCAGGGTCGAGCTTGAGGGGCGATTCGCCCGTCGGCACGAACTCGGCTTCCTCGGGGAGCAGAACGGGCAGGTCCTCTTCGGGGACGGGGACGATGCCGCACTCGTCGCAGAAGATCATGGGGATCGGGGTGCCCCAGTAGCGCTGGCGGCTGATCAACCAGTCGTGAAGCCTGTAGGTTACCGTGGCCTCGCCGGCGCCGAGCTCCTCGAGCCAGGCCGTCACCCTCTCCTTGCCCTCAGCGCTCGGGGTGCCGTCGAACCCGTCCGAGTTGACCATCGTGCCCTCGCCGGCGTAGGCCTCCTCGAGCTGCTCGCCGTCCCAATCAGGCGGCGCTATCACGGTCCTGACCTCGACACCGTGCTCCCTCGCGAACTCGAAGTCCCGCTCGTCGTGGGCGGGGACGGCCATGATCGCACCCGTGCCGTAGCCCATCAGGACGTAGTCAGCGATGTAGACGGGGATCTCCTCCCCGTTCGCAGGGTTGATCGCGTGAGCTCCTGTAAAGACGCCGGTCTTCTCCCGCGTCGCGTCGGTCCGGTCGATCTCGCTCATCCTCGCGGCCCTCTCGACGTAGGCGCGCACCTCTTCGGCCTGCTCGGGCGTCGTTATCTTCTCGACCGCGGGGTGCTCGGGGCTCATCACGAAGAACGTGGCGCCGAAAAGCGTGTCCGGGCGGGTGGTAAAGACCTCGACGGGTCCGTAGCGTTCGATCTCGAACCTTATCTGGGCGCCCTCTGAGCGTCCGATCCAGTTCCTCTGCAGCGTCTCGACCCGCTCGGGCCAGTCTATGTTCGAGAAGTCAAGCAGCTCCTCGGCGTAGTCCGTGATCCTGAAGAGCCACTGCGCCAGGTACTTCTTGATAACAGGCGTCCCGCACCGCTCGCAGCGCCTGTCTGGGCCAACGACCTGCTCCCGCGCCAGCGTCGTGTTGTCCTTGGGACACCAGTCGACGGGCGCTTCCTTGCGGTAAGCCAGCCCCTTCTCGAAGAACTTCACGAAGAACCACTGGTTCCAGCGGTAGTACTCGGGGTCGCAGGTCACAACCTCGGAGTCGAAGTCGAACATCGCGCCCATCTGCCTGAGCTGCACGCGCATTCGCTCGATGTTCGAGTAGGTCCACTCGCGGGGTTGGATGTTTCTCTGGATCGCCGCGTTCTCGGCCGGCAGCCCGAAGGCATCGAAGCCTATGGGGAAGAACACCCGAAAGCCGTTCATCCGCATAAAGCGCGCCCTGGTATCAGATGGCGTCATCGGGTACCAGTGCCCGACGTGCAGGTCCCCGCTCGGGTAAGGGAGCATGGTGAGCGCATAATGCTTCGGCTTGCTCAAGTCCTCGTCGGTCTTGTACAGTCCACTCTCGGCCCACCGCTCCTGCCAGCGGCGCTCGAGATCCGTGGGATCGTAGGTCTTCCTCTGTCTGGCCTCGTTCACGAGAGACTCCTTCGGTTACGGGCTCGGGGTGATTCTAGAGCGGGGAAAATACGCGCAGGACTTTATAGTCGGGAGTCCGACTTCTGTACCTTGTGATCCCTGGCGCGCATACACCTAATATAGCATCAGGTATGCCCTTTACAAAAGGAGAACGCCGCCCGGTGTGTCTTCCGGGCAGCGGTCGAAGGCTTGCCGAGGAAAGTTCTACCCTGCCGCCTCGGCACCAAGCGGATCGTTTCTTGGACCGGGACCACAGACCCTCAACGTGTTCATCTCACCAACTCCTTTCTTGCCTTCGCCGATGGCTCCCGGCGCTTTACGTGCTCGGGCCAGACGCCGAAGGCGATGATGCGCGCCGGAAGGCCGCGCACCGGGCGAAGTCGCAGGAGAGCCCTCGCAGCCGCAGGGACGGAAGGAGCCCCGTCCGGGCTGAGGGACGAGGAGATCACACGCCGCTGGGCGAAGGACTGGATGGCCTGTATCACACGGGTCGGCAACTCGCGCCTGAGCTGCACAGCCATCAGGTCGCGCGAACGTACCCGTCCGGACACGAGAGGTCCCGCCAGTGCGTTCGCCGCTGCGACCGCGTCGGCTATGGCGAGGTTGATGCCAACACCGCCGACCGGAGACATGGCGTGCGCGGCATCCCCGATGCACAGTAGCCCTGGCCTGTGCCAGCGCCGCAGCCGGTCCGCCTGCACGGAGAGAAGCTTCACGGCCTCCCAATCTTGCAGCTCTCCGGTACGGCCGGCGAACTCGGGTATCGTCTCGCCGACGGACCGCCTGAACGCTTCGAGACCGTCGGCGCGCACGTTCTGGTACTCACCTTTCCTGATCACGTAGGCGATCTGCCAGTATTGGCCGCGGTTTATGACGGCCATGAAGCGCCCGTTCCCGGCGTACCCGAAGGCATCCTCGGGGTCTCCCTCCTGCCGCGAGAGCCTGAACCAGAGCACGTCGATGGGCGGTGAGGTCCTGACTATCTTCAGGCCAGCCTGCTCTCTGAACGGTGAAGACCTCCCGTCAGCCGCGACCGTGAGGAGCGCACGCGCCTCGCGGGGACCTTCGGGCGTCTCGTAGCGTACGCCTTGCACGGTCCCGTCCTCCAGGATCAACTCTTTCGCCTCTGCATTGGTCTGCAGGTGGAAGTTCGGGTAGCGTACGGCCTCCCCTGTAACGTAGTCCAGAAAATCCCACTGGGGCATGAAGGTGATGTACGGGTAGCGTGTCTTGAGGCGTCCGAGGTCAGCCACCGTGACGGTCCTTCCAGGGAGGCGGGCTTCGATCCTCTGGGCCTTCGTGTGCTCGAGGTCGAGCAGCCCGTCCGCGAGACCGAGATCGTCCATGATCTCCATGGTCGAGGGGTGGAGTGTGTCCCCGCGGAAGTCGCGCAGGAAGTCCGCGTGCTTCTCGAGCACGAGCACGTCAACCCCTTCGCGCGCAAGCATCAGCCCGAGCATCGCCCCGGCAGGACCACAGCCGACCACACAGCACGTCACCCGCCTGGAGCCTCCGGTCTCCTCGATCTTCATGGCACAGTCTCCTTCCTGGAGTTGTCAGGTGATCGACTTCATGTAAAGGTCGACGATCTCTTCGATCTTCTCCCGCGTAGGGGGACGCGGCGGCCCTCCGGCGAAGAGGCCGTCGAGAACCGCGTAGGTGAGCAGGGGCCCTATGAACATGCGCGCCGCCGTGTCCCCGTCTACGTCACGACCGACCACCCCACGCTCGCGGCTCTTCTCGATAAATACGGCGAAGCTCCTCAAGGCCCGCTCTGGCACGGTGGCGCGGAAGAGTCCGCCCAACTGCGGGAACCTGTGGATGTCGGCAATAGTCGTCCTGAGCAGCGCCAGATAATCCGGTTGCATCATGGTCGCGACGATCTTGCTGGCAAGCTCCAGAAGATCCCGGCGCAACTCCCACTCGTCGCCTGGCGACATCTCCTCTATCGACTCAAGAGCGCGGGTCTGGGGATTCTCGATGGTCAGCTTGCGCATTACGTCGGCGAAGAGTTCTTCCTTGCTCGGATAATAGACGTAGAGGGTTCTCTTTGAGACCTTCGCCTCAGCGGCGATGGCGTCAGTGCCTGCACCAGCGAAGCCATCGCGCAGAAACACCCTCCGCGCACCATCCAGGATCTGCTCCCTCTTCGCCAGAGCCCGCGACCCCATCTCTTCCGACGCCAGACTCAAGTTCAACCCTCCAAAGTAAACTAAACAGTACTGTTTTATTGTTATGCAAGATGGAGGTTTTGTCAAGGGGTGACCTGGGGGTAGTGCTATCTCATACCGAATCTGGGTGAATGCTGCCGGTACGACAAAGTCCGCCATGCGCAAGGGCCTGTCTCTTCTACTACCCATGGATTCCCGCTCCCCGCTTTCGCGGGGACAGGCTTCGCGGGAATGACGGAGGAGGCGACCCAAGCGTGCCGCAGCCCGAAAGCGATCCCCTTCAAGCGGATTCGGTATCAGGTGAGGATCGGGGCGAGAACGGCGGCGACGAGGGTACAGATGACGTTGGTCGCCTCGTTGCCGATCCTTGGGTAGTGGGCTCCGATCAGGCTGTCCGCGACGGTTCCAAGGAACGCTGATATCGCGACGAGGAGTGCGGTTTGTGGTAATTCGAGCAACCCGAGAGCGAGGGCGAGTGCGGCCGTGAGGCAGGCCGCCGCGACGCCGGCGAGGGTGCCTGGAAGAGAGATCGCCCCGTCGGTGCCTGGCTGGACCTTGCGGAGGGTGGTGATCATACGCGGCGTGCGGCTGAAGAGCTGCCCTATCTCCGACTCGGAGGTATCGGCGAAGGCAGCCCCGAGGGAGGCGACGAAGGCTACTGTAAAGAAGTCCCGGGTTGTAGCTGCGGCGAGGAGGGCGCAGGAGACGGCGACGGCGCAGTTGGCAATGGCGTTGCGGGCGCCCCGGCGTCCGCCTTGGTCCTGGGCGGTGCCCATACTCTGCTTGCGCCGGTATCCGAGCCGGGTCAGGAGGGAACCCCCGACCACGAAGAGGGCGAGGAGCGCGAAGCCCTGTGGCCCGAGGGAGGCGTAGATCGCGGTCCCGACCAGGAGCCCGCCCAGGGCTCCGCTGCGGCTGATCATGCCTAGCGCGTAGGCGAGCACGGCGAAGGCCGCGGTCACGAGAAAAGCGATCAGTAGCTGTGCGGCCAAAGGTTTTCTACGTGATCCCGAGCCGTTCGAGCAGTCGCCTGGCGTAGCGCTCGCACTCAGCAGGGGCGGCGTGCAGGAGGGCTGGCTCGACCGTTCCTGCCTTCACGCCGGTCTCAGTCAGGCGCCCGACGCCCTGGTAGAGGAGCGAACCTGCCAGGGGGCTTGGTTTGTCCGGGACGGCGACGATCACACCGTACAGACGCGGCGTTGACGGGTCGCCTACAGCGCCGACGGCGTCGATGGCGTCAGGACGGTCCTGGCCGATGGCGAATACGAAGAGGTGTGGACCTTCGTCGTCCGTGGTACTCCGGGTCTCCCGCAGGCTTTCCCAGTGGGCCGTTGTCTTCGTCAGCCCTGCTTCCAGCGCTGCCCTGGAGAGCCCTGACCAGACATCGCCCGCCACCCTTCGGGCGAGCGGGCTCTCGTAGTCGACGAGGATGCCTACAGTGGCTTCCGACACGCCGGGGATGTTAGCAGAGTCGGGGGCTACTCCTCCCCCACCTCGCGCTTGTGCAGGCGGCGCAGGAAGACATCTATCTCCTTGACGGTCTGGAGGTCGCCGTTCTCCTGGGCCACCTCCTTGCCCTTCAGGAAGACGTCCCTCGCCTCGGTGTTCTCGTGGAGCTCGTAGTGGGCGCGGCCAAGCATCCTGTATGCCACCGAGTAATCCGGCTTGTTCTCGACCGCTAGCCGGAGGTGATCTCGGGCCTCCACGAAGTGGCCCTCCTTGAACAGCTCGTTTCCGAGCGAGTAGAGGACCATGGGGTTGCTCGGGTCCCTATCGAGCAGCTTGCGGAACATATCCGGGCGGGAGGCGTTCATGGGCTCTTTTTAGCACGCGGGCGTGGGATCTGTTAGATTCGGCCACCGTACCTTCCAGGAGTCCGGAAAGGTTGTAATGGACACAGAGCTGCTCTTGCAAGAGCTCGCCGAGGGTTCTGTGCTCGAGCCTTTTGGAGCCCTGATCTCACCCCTACAAGAGCACGACAGGGCGCGCGGCAGCGACCTGGTGCGGACCCTGAAGACGTACTTCGCGACCGGAACGAACGCGAGCGAGGCAGCGGACCGTCTGTTCCTGCACCGCAACAGCATGCTCTACCGCCTGGAGCGCATACAGGCGCTGACAGGTTTAGACTTGAAGGACGACAGGGTAGCACTTGCGCTACAACTGGGACTGCTGGCTACCGAGAGAGGAGAGCGAGATGCAACTAAGCACCCGTAACAGACTGCCTGGCACCATCACGGAGGTCGTCAAAGGAGAGGCCGCGGCCAAAGTAACGCTGCAGGTCGGGGACAACCATCTGGTTGCCCTGATCACCCGCGAGAGCGCTGACGAGCTGGGTCTCGAAGCGGGCAAGCAGGCGACAGCGCTCGTCAAGGCGACGGACGTAATGATCCTGACCGAAGACGGAGACGTGGCCTGAGCGCAGCAAGGCCTGGCCGACTACGTCTCGTACGCGTTGGTTCTGGCGGTCAGGTACCTGACCGCCAGTATCACGACGAAAGCGAAGCCCAGGACGAGCACGGATAGCGCCACAGCCGCGTCTATGTCGCTCTGGAACTCGGCGAAGATCGCCAGCGGGATGGTCTGGGTTATACCCCTGAAGCTGCCGGCGAAGATGATCGTCGCCCCGAACTCTCCCAGCGCCCGCGCCCAGGCCGTGAGCGCCCCGGCGACGAGCGCTGGGAAGGCCAGGGGCACCGTTATCCTGAAGAACACGGTGGCCCGGCTCGCCCCGTCCACTAGCGCTGCCTCCTCTATCGTCCGGTCGATCGCGGCGAAACCCGTCGCGGCCTGCCTGACGTAGAAGGGGGCGGCGACGAAGATCTCGGCCATCACCACCGCCGCCGTGGTGAAGGTTAGCGTCACGCCGAAGACCTCGAGGTACTGTCCGACCAGCCCAAGCCTCCCGAACGCGAGGAGCAGCCCGATGCCGGCCGCGCTCGGCGGCAGCACCACGGGAACGTCTACGAGCGTGTTGATCACGCGGTTCCCCCTGAAATCGCCCCTGGCCAGAACGTAAGCAGCGGGCGTCCCGACGACGAGCAGAACTGCCATCGTAATGGCCGTCGTCCTCGCGCTCAGAAGCAGGGCGTCGACGGCAACAGGTGAGGCCATCGCCTGCCAGGCTCCCTTGTCCACCGTCCAGACCACGAGGCTCAATAGTGGCAGGCTTACGAAGCCGGCCAGCAGCGCCAGCGCCGCCACGGCCAGGCCAGAGGCCAGGGAGTCTCTCCAGGACGAGGTCCTAGGTGAGGCGTCTTCTTTGATGCGCTCCTTCAAGCCGCGGGCTCGAAGTTCCACATCTCTAGCTCGCGCTGTCCCTGTTTGCTCGTAACGAGCTCTACCCACTTCTTCGCGAGCCCGGGGTCTTTCGCGTCCGCGAGGGCGGCTACCGGGTAGGTCGCGATGGTGTTCAGGTCGGGAGGTATCGGGATGACCTTTACCCTTCCTCTTATGTCGGGGGTGTAGTCGCTCGCGTACCCGAAGGTCGCGTCTGCGTCACCTACGACGACGCGGTTGACGGAAGCTCTTACGTCGGCCTCCCTGGAGACCACGTTGGAGAGGACATCCTGCTCGAAAGAAGACCCGTACTCGGCGTTCGCCTTGCCGAGGATCTCGACGGCGTAGTCCGCGGCGGGCACGTCTTTCTGCGCGAGCACGAGCTTTATGTCCGGTTTGGCGAGGTCCCGCATGCTCTCGATGTTCGCCGGGTTGTCCTTTGGGACCATGACAACCTCGCGGTTCTTGACGAAGATCTCGGGTTTGCCCTCAACGAGGCTGTCCTTCACCCCGGTGTCCATCTCCTCTTCGGCGGCTGAGGCGAAGACGTCGGCCGGGGCTCCCTGCTGGATCTGGACCAGCAAGTCCGAACTGGCCCCGAAGCTCTGCTTGACCTCAACGCCCGCGTTCTGCTTCTCGAAGGACTTCCCGAGCTCACCGAAAGCGTCAGTGAGCGAGGAGGCCGCGAGTATGGTCAGCGTCCCTCCTTGCTTCTTGCCCCCACCGCCGGGCCCGCTATCGGCGGAACCCTGTCCGCAGCCCGTGAGCCCCACCAACACGAGTCCCGAGATCAAGACCGCAGCCAGAACGCACGAATAGACCCGACGATGCACGCTTCCGTCCCCTCCACAAATCGAAGACACAGTCAGCCTATACTAGTGGAAGGCTTCAGCCCGGTCTTTGTACAAAGTGCACGAAATCCCCTGGTGTCCTAGATTTGTTGAATGGTTGGGAAGGATAGCCACTCCATGAGGGACCAGACGTGATCGGTCAACCCCGCTGCCATAGCCGGGGTTCTCTCTCGCCAGCGGCCTTTGCCGTCCGAATCCGAGGGCT
>JBBPYN010000125.1:0-36125 GCA_038199875.1 Rubrobacterales bacterium | reverse complement strand
GCCCTACTGCAAGAGGCACTCACCCAGACGCTGGGGCCCTACTGGGAAGACCCCGCCCTCCTCAAGCGACTCACCGGATACTCTTGGTGGGTGGAGGCGGTGGAGGCATTGTGACATCAATAGCCCGGAACGGTATTAGTAATACAATCGCGCTGATTGCGGGGATCTCCCCAGGAGGTTTGGGATCTCATGGTTGAGAGCGTAAAGGGTGAGCACCCCTCGGGAGGGAGCAGGATCTCCCGTCTCCCGCGAGGCGGGCGGTTGCTCGGCCCGCTATTCGGGTTGGTCTTCCTCATCTACCCGATCAGGGCCGTGCTCATGTCGGACCCTACGCCCTTGCGTACTTCCCTCGCATTGGGTGGGGCTGTGCTCTTCGCCGGTGTGTTCCTGTGGCTGATGTGGACGCAGGAACCACTCTGGTCCGCGGCTGCAGAGCACTCCGAGGTTCGCAAGCGCCGGGCGACGATAGTGTTTCTCGCAGTATTGGCGATCTCACTAAACCTCATGCTTGGCAGCGAGTGGCGCGTACTCTTTTTCCACGTCAACGTAGCCGCAGGGATAATGCTCTTGACCAGGGACGCCTACGTGGCGATAGCGGGTCTCGCGGCGATCACGTTAGCGCTCGGCACCGTCTCGGGCATGGCCTGGCTCGCGCTGCCGACGGCAGCCATCGGCTTGTGGGCGACCGCTTTCGTCCGCCAGGTCGCAGCCGTCGCGGAGCTGCGGTCGGCGAGGGAAGAGCTCGCCCGCCTGGCCGTCAACGAGGAGAGGTTGCGCTTTGCCAGGGACCTGCACGACCTCCTCGGCCACAGCCTGTCCCTGATCACGCTGAAGAGCGAACTGGCCGGCAGGCTCCTCTCTACCGCGCCGGAGAAGGCCGGGGTTGAGATCCACGACATCGAAGAGGTCGCGCGTCAGGCCCTGCGCGAGGTGCGCGAGGCCGTCGCCGGCTACCGGAGCCCCACGCTCGACGAAGAACTCGTCGGCGCCTCCGAGATGCTCGGGGCGGCCGGCATCGGCTACCGGATCGAGAACGAAGCCGGTGTATTGCCGAACGAGATCGACGCCGTCCTCGCCTGGGCGGTGCGCGAGGGGACGACGAACATGATCCGCCACAGCTGCGCGAAGGGCTGCGAGATCGTTCTAGCGCGAAGCGACGGAGTAGCCTACGCCGAGATCACCGACGACGGGCAGGGGAAGACGAATACGGAGGACTCGGGCAGTGGGCTCCCTGGGCTCGCCGAACGCGTCGCCAGCTTCAGCGGCGGAGGGTTCGAGGCGGGACCCTTGCCGGGCGGAGGGTTTCGACTGCGCGTCAACCTCCCCCTCGATGGGGCGGCAGACGATAGCGCAGGCGGGCGGCGATGACCGTCCGCGTGCTGTTGGCAGAAGACCAGGCCATGGTGCGCGGCGCGCTCTCTGCCCTGCTCTCCCTCGAAGAGGACATCGAGATCGTCGCCGAAGCGTCTCGCGGGAACGAGGTGCTCTCCGCCGCCCTCGATGTCCTTCCCGACGTAGCGCTATTGGATATTGAGATGCCAGGCGGGGATGGCCTGCAAGCGGCGGCGGGCCTGCGCGAGCGGCTGCCTTCGTGCCACGTGATCATCCTGACTACCTTCGGACGCTCCGGCTACCTCAGGCGCGCCATGGAGAGCGGCGCGGTCGGGTTCCTGCTCAAGGACGCCCCTGCCCCCGAGCTGGCGCATGCCATCCACAGGGTCATGAAGGGCGAGCGCGTGGTCGACCCCGTCCTGGCTACCGCCGCCCTGAGTGAGGGCGAAAATCCGCTCACAGAACGCGAGCGCGAGGTACTGGCAGCCTCGGAGGGAGGCGCAACCATAGAAGACGTGGCGGCCATGCTCTACCTCTCAGAAGGCACCGTGCGCAACTACCTCTCCACGGCCATCAAAAAGCTCGGGGTACGCAACCGTGTAGAGGCGGCGCGTCTGGCCGAAAAGAAAGGCTGGTTGTGAGCTGCGCCCTTCGGGCTACGCAGCACGGCGCTTAGCGCTTTGTCAGCCAGGACTCTCGCAGGTGCTGCTGAAGTGCCTACGCTTACGTGCTCTCTTTGTCCGCGCCGGGGGCCAGGGCGGCTGCGCCTAGTACGCCTGACTCAGGGCCGAGGGTCGCCTCCTTTATCTCGACCAGGTCGCGCGAGGGGGAGCGGGCCCTGAGTTGCGCCTCCTTGCGGGCTGGCTCCAGGATCCACTCTCCTGCCCGTGAAGCCCCGCCGCCGACGGCGATCACCTCGGGATTGAAGGTGTTCACGAGACCCGCCAGGCCGATGCCGAGCCACCTTCCTGTCTCTTCGAGGACCAGGATGGACGCCTCATCTCCTTCTTCGGCTAGCCTCGTTACGTCCTCCCCAAGCACCTGCCTGTCGATGGCCAGGCGTCCCAGCGCGGAGTTCGGTCTTTCGTTGGCGAACTCGCGGGCGCGGCGCTGGATGGCGGTGCCCGAGGCGAGTGCTTCGAGGCAGCCGTAGTTGCCGCAGCCGCAGCGCGGACCTTCTGGATCGAGGGTCACATGTCCCAGTTCACCGCCCGCCCCCTGGGCGCCCTTCAAGAGAACCCCGTGGGTGATGACGCCACCGCCTACCCCCGTGCCTAGGGTTATGAAGATCATGTGCTCGAGGTCTCTGCCCGACCCGAAGCTAAACTCACCCCAGGCGGCGGCGTTGGCGTCGTTCTCGACCGTGACCATAAGACCGGTCCTGCGGCCTATCTCCTCGTCCAGGCGGACGTCCTCTATCTCGTGCAGGTTGGGCGCGAAGATGACCTTGTTCTCGGAGGCCAGGATCAATCCTGGCACGGCCACGCATACGCCGCCCACCTCGAAGTCGTCTTGCACCTCCGTAATGGCCCTGGCGATGGTCTCGATTAGCCGGTGCGGCGGGACGGCCTGGGTCGGGTACCTCACCTCGTTTAGGATCTTGCCCTCCGGAGCGACCACCGCGGCGGCGATCTTCGTCCCGCCTATGTCTACACCTATGGTGTTCATGGACTAGGAGCCAACCGTAACCCTGTTGCGCAGGTCGGTCTCGATCTGTTCCAGGCTGCGTCCCTTGGTCTCAGGCACAAGGAACTGGATGAACAGCGCGGCCACGATGCAGATTCCTGCGAGTATCCAGAAGACCGCCGACCTGCCTATGATGGCAACCAGCGGCAGGAACGCCTGGGCGACGACGAAATTGGCCCCCCAGTTGCTCAACGCAGAGACGCCAGTACCCGTACCGCGCGCCTTGAGCGGGAAGATCTCGGGCAGCATCACCCAGAGCACGGGGCCGAAGCTGACGGCGAACGAAGCTATATACAACATCAGGCCTGCCAGCGTGACCCAGGAGATGATGCCAGAGAGCCCGGAGAACGCGAAAGCCGCACCGAGGATCACTAGCGATATCGTCATGCCGACGAGGCCGACGAGCAGCAGCGGTTTACGGCCCACGCGATCTATCACGGCGATGGCAACTACGGTCATCACCACGTTCACCACCCCGATGCCGACGGTCGCGAGTATGGAAGCCACGTCAGCGAGCCCGGTCGCTTTGATTATCGTGGGCGCGTAATAGATCACGGTGTTGATCCCGACGAACTGCTGGAAGACGGCGAGCCCGATGCCGACCACGAGCATCGGCCTGACCCAAGGGGCGAGCAGTTCGCGGTAGCCCGCCTGCTCTCCCTCTTCTTCCTCTGCGTGCCGGATTTCCTGCAGTTCTTGCTCTACCTCTTCGTCTGTCCTGGTCCTGCTCAGGACCCGCCTTGCCTCTTCATCTCGGTCCTTGCTCACGAGCCAGCGGGGCGTCTCGGGCAAGAAGTACATTCCTATCAACAGAACCAGCGCGGGCACGACAGCGAGCGCGAGCGGCCAACGCCAGCTGCCGGTCGGGGCGAAGACCAGATTGACCAGGTAGGCAACCAGGATACCAAGTGTGATCGCAAGCTGAAACAGGGAGGAGAGCGATCCGCGCACGTCCGTCGGGGCAGACTCGGAGATGTAAGATGGCACCAGGGCTGATGCGCTGCCGACGCCGAGGCCGAGGAAGAAGCGGAAAAAGATCAGAACCCCCACGTTTGGCGCGAGTCCGGCACCGATGGCCCCGATGGCGAAGATCGTAGCCGCAACGAGTATGATCGTCCTTCGACCGAGCCTGTCGGATAGGGCCCCGCTGATCCCGGCCCCGACCACAGCCCCTAGCAGTAACGAGCTTACGATGAAGCCTTCGAGAAACGCATTGAGCTCGAAGTCCTTGCCTATAAAGAGGAGTGCCCCCGAGATTACCCCCGTGTCGTAGCCGAAGAGCAGCCCTCCAAGGGCCGCGATCGAGGCCACCACATAGACGAAACGCCTGCTGCCACCGGACCCTTCGGCGGACGCTGCCTGAGCCACACTGATCTCCTTTTCCAGCTGTCTACTTTCCCCACATCGGACAAAGGTCTGATAACCTCGCTATTTATGCCCACTCTGGGCGATCGCCAATCAGGCCAGCTCTAGAGCGGCTTGCATAGAGGTTCCGAACCTCTATGCAAGCACGTCAGCCTTGCATTGTTTTGAATCCTACTTTTCCCTTACGTAGGTGCCTGGAGCGTCATCTATCGGGGGGTAGTTATCGCTGCCCATGTCGGGGGGACTGACTTTCTCACCGGAGTGGGCTTCGAGCCAGTTGCTCCAGTCCTCCCACCAGGAGCCTTCGTGCTCCCTGGCGTTCTCTCGCCACTCCGAGGAGGTCTCGAAGGCGCCGCCATTCTCGGTGGCCCAGTAGCGGCCCTTGCCTTTGGAGGGGGGGTTGATCATACCCGCTATGTGACCCGAGTTGGCGAGCGTGAAGCGGGTCGTGCCATCGGCGAGCCTTGAGAT
The DNA here is from genome assembly GCA_038199875.1 of Rubrobacterales bacterium. Lineage (GTDB taxonomy): Bacteria > Actinomycetota > Rubrobacteria > Rubrobacterales > Rubrobacteraceae > Rubrobacter_D. Next base: position 31,271 of record JBBPYN010000125.1, on the reverse strand, counting down.
CTTCCACGCCGAGGCCCAGGGGACGATGTGGTCCCTCTCCGCGCCGACGGCGTAGATGTCGCCCTCGATCTTGGACAGGTCTATCGGGCGGCCCTTTACCTCCACCTTGCCAGGCTCTTTGAGGTTGTTCTCGAGGTAGGTGTTACGGATGTAGAAGCTGTGGGCGTCGCGGGCCATGCGCGTGCCATCCGAGTTCCAGTAGAGGAGGTCGAAGGCGGGAGGCTTCTGGCCGAGCAGGTAGTTGTTCACGACGTTTGACCAGATCAGGTCGTTTGACCGGAGCAAGTTGAACATGTTGGCCATCTTGCGGTTGTCGAGATATCCGCGCTCGAGCATCTGCTGCTCCATGAACTCCACCTGCGGCTCGTCCATGAAGACGCCCGTATCCCCCACCTCGGTGAAGTCGTGCAGCGCGACCATGAAAGTCGGCGGACCGAAGGGGTTCTCATCTTCACCCGCGGCGAGCCAGGAGAGCGTGATCGCGAGCAGCGTCCCCCCGACGCAGTAGCCGACGGGGTTGACCTTCTCGGACCCCGTGATGTCCCTGACGGCCTCAGCAGCGGCGAGCGGTCCCTTGGTCATGTAGTCCTCGAACCTGGTGTCTTCCATCGAGGCGTCCGGGTTCTTCCAGGAGATCATGTACACCGTGTAGCCCTCGTCGACCAGGTACTTGACGAAGCTGTTCTTGGGCTGCAGATCGAGGATGTAGTACTTGTTGATCCAGGGCGGTATGAACATCACGGGCGTCTCGTGTACCTGCTCGGTCGTGGGCTCGTACTGAATCAACTCTATTAGCTCGTTGCGGTAGACGACCTTGCCAGGGGTTATGGCCAGGTTCTCGCCTGGCTGGAAGGCGTTGGCGTCGGTCATGCTCATGCGACCTTCCTGCAGATCCGAGAGCAGGTTGCGCGCCCCTTCAGCGAGGCTGACGCCCCCTGTCTCGAAGGCGCGCTTGAGCGCCGCTGGGTTGGTCAGGAGGTAGTTGACGGGCGCCATGGCGTCCACGTACTGCTTGAGGTGGAACTTCAGGCGCCGCTGCTCGACGGTGTCCTCCTCACCGGTATTCTCGGCCTCCTCGAGCAGGTAGTTCGAGGCGAGTAGGTAGGACTCCTTGAGCGTCTCGTAATAGGGGTTCTGCTCCCAGTCGGGCGCGGAGAACCGCTTGTCGGGACTGTCTTCTTCCTCCTGGGGCGTCTCGAGGCCCCACATGCGGTTCGTGGCCTCCTGCCAACTATGCATCGTGGCGCCGAAGAGCTTGGCGTTGAAGTCAGTGGCCCGCTCCATGGCGCGCGCGGGGTCGGCCATCTCGCGCGCCCATAGGGTCTGGAGGGAGCGTGTGATCTCCATCCAGTCAATGGGCAGAACGTTCTGCATCGGGTTGGCGTCCCACAGCTTCTCGACTGTAGAGAGCAAAGGGTCGTTCCTGACGGCCCCCTCCGGCAACTGCTCGGTCTCCTCCCCGGTGCTGACACCGGGCGACATAAGCCAGGGTACGCTGGCGCCTGGCGTCGCCGTTACCGTGCCCATGTTCGCCCGCATCCACTCGGCCCACACGTCGAAAGGCGCCATCGCGAACGGAGTATCGAAACCGCGGTTGCCGGTGCTGCCTTCGGTCATCTAGTCTTCCTCCTCAGAGAGATCCACCTGACGGCAAGAACGCCGCCAGTTTGTATTTAGCCGTACTATACTACCCATTCTGCCTGTAAATTAAAGGTTCGGGGTTCGGGGCGTGACTTGCGTGGCCTGGCTCGCCCCTCTCTAAGTTGACCTGATCGTTGGCAGAACCTATGCTCTCTGTGGAAGGATCTGGTGGAGCTTGGAGGAGGGGTTGAGGGCATGACCGTTACGTCTGAGGCAGTACGGCAGGAGGGGCGGCCCGTCGATTTCATAAACGCAGGGAGCCTGCTTTCAGAGGAAGAGAAGGGGGTAAGGGACCGGGTCCGTGAGTTCGTGGACCGCGAGGTAATCCCGACCGCGGCGGACTACTGGGACAGGGCGCAGTTCCCGTTCGAGGTAATACCTGGCCTCGGGGAGCTAGGCCTCGTTGGCGGGACCATATCGGAGGAGTATGGTTGCGCCGGCTGGAACAACGTCGCCTATGGGCTTGCTATTGCCGAGCTTGCGCGCGGGTCAGGCAGTCTGGCTACTTTTCTGCACGTGCAGAGCGGGCTCGCGATGACGGCCATACACGAGCTGGGTTCCGAGGAGCAGAAGCGGCGCTGGCTGCCGCCAATGGCGAAGTGCGAGAAGATCGGGTGTTTCGGCCTCACCGAACCGGAAGCAGGGAGCGACCCTGGATCGCTAGGCACGACGGCTGTAGAGAAGGACGGCGGCTATGTGTTGAACGGGGAGAAGAAGTGGATCGGCAACGCCTCCTTCTCTAGCGTGGCCGTGATCTGGGCCAGGACCGACGAAGGTGGGATCTCGGGCTTCCTCGTCGAGACAGACAACCCGGGATTCCGGGCCGACGTGCTCCCCCGCAAGGCCTCCCAGCGCGCCGCCTGGCAGACGCACATCACGCTTAGGGACTGCCACGTGCCAGAGAGTGCCAGGCTGCCGAAGGCCGAAGGCCTCGGTTCGACGCTTTCGATCCTCACGCACTCACGCTACGGCGTCGGGTGGGACGGGCTGGGCCAGGCCGCTGACTGCTACGAGACCGCGCTTGCCTACGCGAAGGAGCGGGAACAGTTCGGGCAGCCCATAGCCTCGTTCCAGCTCGTCCAGCAGAAGCTCGTCGAGATGGTAAATGAGATCTCACTTAGTCAACTCCTCTCCATCCACGTCGGGCGTCTCAAGGACGCCGGCCAGCTCGACCCCGCGACGGTCTCGATGTTCAAGATGAACAACGTCGCCAAGGCACGCCGCATCGCGGCAACGGCCCGCGAAGTGCTCGGGGGCAACGGCATCCTCCTCGACTACCGTGTGATGGAGCACATGGCCGACATCGAGGGCGTCTACACCTACGAGGGCACAAACGACGTCAACACCCTCATCGTGGGGCAGGCCATAACGGGCCACCGCGCCTTCTCCTCCAGGCCCCCGCAACGCGCCGACGAGAGAACAGAGTGACGAGGTAGGAGAATAGTGACCGAAAACGAGACAGCAACGGCGGAACTCAGTATTACACCAGAAGACGCCCGCAACGTAGCCGGCCTTCTCCGCTACGCGGTCAGCCTGAACACGACCGTCGGGCTCGTCTCCCCCACCCAGCGCCGCCTCGCGACCTCCACCTACAGGGCCGTCGAGCTCGCCGCTGGCGTGCTTGAAGGGAAACCGCTCGAAGAAGCGGTCCGGCTGGCAGACCAGACCTGGAGCGGCTCGCTCGAAGAGGATCACGTTCGTGCCATCGGGCTGCTCGAAAGCGAGCGCGACACCCTCAGGGAGGTCCTGGCCGACCACATGACCCCAGAACAACTTGCCGATTACCTCGAGATAAAAGAGGATCAGTTCGTCGAACTACTCCGTCAGAGCCCAACCAGAGAGAAAGACAAAGACGAGCCCTGAGGTTAGCTGCTTAACACGAAATCAGACGCCATAGTTGCCGCCGAACCCAGTCGCGGTAGACTCCTGTAAATGCAATGTGCACATAGATGTAAGACGAACGATTTTCCTGAGGTTGCGTCGCGATGAGTGGGCATCAGGTTCTGACGTTGAGGGACGGGGCTTGCGTGCCGGTGCGCAGGGTCAGGGCCGAGGACGCGGCGGCCCTGCAGCGGCTCGTCGGTAGGTCGAGCGACCGCAGCGTAGAGTTACGTTTCTTCGGCCCCTTGAAGAGGCTCTCCGACGAGATGGCAAGGCGTTTCGCCGACGTCGACGGCGATGACCGATTTGCTCTGGTGGCGCTCGATCCGCGGGACAGGAGTGAGATCGTCGGGGTCGTGCGTTACGAGCGGGAGGGGGACGGGGCCGAGTACGCGGCGCTCATCGAGGACAGGTTCCAGGGTCGGGGGCTTGGGATCGGGTTGACGAGAAGCCTGATCGAAGCCGCCCGAGAGAACGGAATAGGGCATCTCTACGCCCTGGTCATGAGGGAGAACGTCGGGATGTTGAGCCTGCTACGGAGCCTGGATCTCCCGGAGAGCATAAACTGGCAGGATGGCGCCGAACGCATCGAGATAGACCTGCAGTCAGGCAACGCTGCCTGAGATTGCACCAACCAAGGCCGGATGAATGCCAGTTGCACGGCGGAAGCCGCCATCGCCCGTTGGGGCCCCTGCTACCTCCCTTTTAAGGGGACTAGGTATTAGTGGTGGATCGGAGTCCGAGCTGCTCCAGGAGGGCCATCTTGTCTACCCCTCCGTGGTGCTCGACTATCTTGCCCTCCGAGAAGCGGTCCGTGTAGGTGCCCGTGAAGGTCGCGTGCCTGCCCGTGGGCGGATACCACAGCACTCCGCCCCGGTCGGTGCCTGATAAGGTGCAGCGGGTCGTGACCGTGTCGCCCTGGGCGGTCTGTTCCTCGATAGAGAGGGTAAGGTCGGGGAAGACGCGATGCAGGTCCGACATGCTCTTCATGAAACCCTCTCTACCGTGCCTGCCCCGTTCGTAGTCGAAGTAGTTCTCGGCGATGAGATCGTCTACCACGGCGAGGGTCCCTATTCCCCAGGCCGCTTCGTACAGACGTCGAGCCTTCCGGCGGTTGTCTTCCGCCAGCGTGCGGTGCTCCCTGGCGGTGATCTCAGCTTCACGCTCCCTGGCACCATAGAGCAAACGCCCAAACAGTACGTATCCCACGCTCGCCAGCACCACCTGCGCCTGCAACGAGTACTCCATCCAACGGGTGTCCGAGTATGGGAAGAAGGGTCTTTCGATCGAATTGCTGACGATGACGAAAGCGAGGGAATAAAACAACGGTGAATCAAGCACGCTGACTGCCAGGAGCATGAACCTGTGGCGTCCCAGTCCCCGCGCCCAGAACGCTGCAACGCCACAGAGCGCTACGCCGGCACCTGGTACCACCGAAAAGAGAACAAAGTAGAACGTTTCGGAGAAGAGTGGGCCAGAAGACACACCATACACATCCTGTGAACCGAGAACCCAATCGGCAAGAAGGGTCAGCGAGAATACCAACCCTAGAGGAGCCAACACGATGCCGGTCGAGGCCATTCTTCGGACCGGCTCCGGCGCTCCTTCCAGCGAGAAATAAAACCCGGCAAGTCCCGCACAGACGAGAGCCCACCTCGGAGCGTATTGCAGAAAGCTCGCTACCAGATAGAACCTCTCGTAAGCGTAGGAGAACGTCCCCTCAGGGGCGCGGAGCACGGCCACGACGAAGAGCGCACTCGCCACGAGCCCTAGAACCCCGGCGGCAACTAGAGCGACGCCCCCCCACCGCACGAGCCCGGCCCTCCACCCTCCAGCCTTTCCCAGCGCGCGCAAAAAGGGCGCCCGGTAAGTACCGGACGCCCCGAGTTCCGACCTCTCGGTCAAGGTGTTACACGCGCTCGAAGACCGCGGCGATGCCCATGCCGCCACCGATGCAGAGCGTCACCAGGCCGTACTGGCCACCGGTGCGGGCGAGGTGGTGCAGTATCTTGACGGTCAGGACGGCGCCCGTGGCACCGATCGGATGTCCGAGGGCCACCGCCCCGCCCAACGGGTTCAGCTTCTCCTCGGGCACCTCGAGCTCACGCCCCACGGCGATCGCGATGGAGGAGAAGGCCTCGTTTGCCTCGACGGCGTCGAGGTCGTCGACCGAGAGCCCGGCCTTCTTCAGAGCCAGCCTGGAGGCCGGGATCATACCAGTCCCCATAACCGAAGGGTCGACCCCGGCCACGGCCGCGGAGACGAGCCTGCCTGCCACGGGCATACCCAGCTCCTCGGCCTTGCGCTCGCTGCTCACGATCATCATCGCGGCGCCGTCGTTGATGCCTGAAGCATTGGCGGCCGTTACCGTTCCGCCGTCCGGCTTGAAGACCGGCTTTAGCTTCTGAAGGCCCTCCACGCTCGCGTTCGCGCGGATGTGCTCGTCCGCGGTGAACTGGACGGTCTCCTTCTTCTGCTTGACCTCGATGGGTACGATCTGGCCTTCGAACAACTCTTCTTCGTGGGCCTTGGCCGCGCGCTGGTGGCTGCGTACGGCGTAAGCGTCGGAGTCCTCGCGGGTTATGCCGTACTCATCGGCGACGTTCTCGGCCGTCACGCCCATGTGGTAGTCGTTGAAGACGTCCCACAGGCCGTCGTAGACCATGTGGTCGTAGATGTCAGCCTTTGGCATCCCCATCCTGTAGCCGTATCGCCCCTTATCCAGCAGGAAAGGCGCCCTGTCCATGTTCTCGACGCCGCCGGCCATGACCACGTCGGCGTCGCCAAGGGCTATCTCCTGAGCCGCTGAGATTACGGCCTGAAGCCCCGAGCCGCACATCCTGTTCAATGTCATGCCAGGGACCTCTACGGGGAGGCCGCTCTTTATACCGACCTGCCTACCCGGGTTCATGCCCTGTCCCGCGGAGAGGATGTTGCCGACTATCACCTGGTCGACCTGATCTCCTTCGATCCCAGCCCTCGAAAGTACTTCTTTGCCGACCGTTGCCCCGAGGTCCGTCGCTGGCGTGTCTTTGAGCGCGCCGCCGAAAGTCCCTATTCCTGTCCTCAGGGGCGTCGAGATGACTATCTCGCCGTTGCCGTTACCGTTACCGAAGCTCACCCTCTACTCCTTCCGTATACACTTGAGTGACAAAGGATACATCAAATGACAGAGCCCGGACCAGACGGTCCGGGCTCCTCTATATTCTCCACAACGCGCCGTCTGCCCTTTACTGGTTAGCCCTCCGCTGTGCCTCGCCCAGGTTGCCCCTGTAGTAGGAGAACATGGAGTTGAGGAAGTCCATGTAGGCGTTGACCGACTCCTGGGCAAGCGCCTGGGAGGCCTCCTGCTGCTTGCGCTGCTGCTCGATCAAATCCTCAGAGAGGGCCCTGTTGTTGTCAGCCTGTGTCCTGAGGTTGTTGATGACGCCGTTGAAGAAGTCCTGCGTCACCTGGGCGTTGAGCTCCTGGGCCGAGACGGACCGGTCCGCGATCGACTGGTAGGACTCCTTGAGCGCGTCGGCGAACTTCTCAGCCGCTTCGTTTACCTGTTTCTTCTGCTTCTCGTCCATGATCTCCCTTCCTGTCTCTGAGCTTGTAAACGTATCTATTGTTGCCTAATTGCGGGGCCTCGAAACATAAAAAGAGGGGCTGACCCGAAGGCCTGCCCCTCTCTGTATTCAAGCCCCGATGCTACGCCCTACCTGGCGGCCTTCCTGGTGGCCTCCAGGCCCTCCTTGTAGTAGGTGAAGGGCGCATAGGCGAGGCTCATGTAGGCGTCGAGGGACTGCTCGACGAGGGCCTGGTACGCGTCGCGCTGGTCCTCGGCGCGCTCGAAGAGTTCGCCCACAACGCTGCGGTTGCTCTCGGCCTGATGGCGCAGCTCCTTGATGGTGCCGTCCACCATCCCCTGCGCGAACCTGACGTTCCTCTCCTGCAGACCGACCGCGTGATCCACGACCGTCTGGTACGAATCCCGTGTGGTCTCGGCGAGCCTCTCTGCGGCCCTGTTGGTCTTCTCCGTAGTTGCCATTTACATCTCCTTTCTCGCGTATGACGCGAACTACTCGTCGCCGCTATCTTCCTTTTCCTGCAGCGGCCTGCCCGTGTAGAGTCGGAAGAAGTTGTCCATGGTGTGCTGGTACTGCTCCAGCGACTTGGCCCAGAAGTCGAGGTACGACCTTCCCGCATCGGTGATGGTGTACATCCTGCGCGCCGGACCGCCCCTCGAGGTCTCCCAACTGGACTCGACGACGCCCTCTTTCTCCATCTGCCGTAGCGTCCGGTATAACGTTCCAGGGTTCATCGCCTCGAACCCGAATGCCGAAGCCCGCTCCATGAGCTCGTAGCCGTAGGAGTTCCACTCCCGCAAAGAGAGTAGGATCACCGGCACCAGCCAGTTCCTTGGCCGCGCCTCTACTGCACGGAATCCCCGCTCCCGGCCTTCGACCTCGCGCTCCTGTCCTTCATTGTTCATGGCTCTCTCTTCCATACTCTATGTGCATTTTACATATATGTATTGGTCTGTCAAGGTTTAGAGTGGGCCTTGCGACAAAAATTTCGTCGAACGAAACGTTCTATTCGGCCCCTGATCCTGCACTGGATCCGGCCCAACATCCAACGCTTGTGTAGCCCTCTTCGACACGCACATATTATGACAGAGCACCCTGATCAAAACTTCATCTATCTGCCCCGCGTGACCATTCACTTTGTACAGGCATCGAAACGTTTGTCGAAATTGCATCTAAAGGTGCATGACTGGCACCGGATAGCGATGTAGTCTGTATGCGCGGGGAGGGGGGGGAATCGGCGTCTGTGATTACTTTCTTACCGTTCTCCAACAATCACCCCGCTTTACACGGACGCCGATTCCGACTCTGGTGCGCGGCCGGCGTTGGAAACCCTGCAGTATCGTAGTGCTCCCGTGGGTAAGACTTTGCGGCGAACCATTCTGCGATCACACGCGAATCTCGCCCCATGGAACTTACGTGCGTCTGGAACCTAGTTTGCGCCTGATTTCTCCAGTCAATAAACTCTACCTCACATGCGAACGGGAAAGGGAGACCAGGGTGGGCACACTGAGTGAAGCCGTTGTCGTCGTAACCGGCGCGAGCAGGGGTTTGGGCAGGGCCATAGCGGAGGAGTTGGCTGGCGGGGGGGCCAAAGTCGTCGTCAACTACTCCCAGAGCAAAGAGCCGGCCGAGGAGCTGGTCGAGCAGATCTCGGAGAGCGGCGGAGAGGCGATCGCGGTTCAGGCGGATGTTTCGGACGCGGAGCAGGCCCAGAACCTGATAGACCAGGCGATAGAGAAGTTCAACAGGGTGGACGTCCTGATCAACAACGCAGGCATCAACATAGACCGCACGCTAAAGAAGCTCTCCGTCGAAGATTGGGACAAGGTCATCCAGGTAGACCTCAACAGCGCCTTCTACACGGTCCGCGCGGTTTTGCCGCACATGACCGACCAGGGCGGGGGTAAGATCATCAACATGAGCTCCTTTATCGGCGAGGCCGGTAATATCGGCCAGGCCAACTACTCGGCGGCCAAGGCCGGGCTGCTCGGCTTCACCAAGACCGCGGCCCAGGAACTGGCCCGCTCCGGGATCACCGTGAACGCAGTATGCCCAGGGTTTATTGAGACCGATATGGTCGCCGGCATCCCCGAGGAAGCGCAGCAGAAGCTCCTCAAACAGGTCCCCCTCGGCCGCTTCGGCAAACCAGACGAGGTCGCAAGGGCCGTCCGCTACCTGATAGAGGACGGCGACTACATCACAGGCCAATCTATCGACATAAACGGCGGTATCTACATCAGGACGTAAAAGGAGATAATCACCCAACCCTCAAGCCCCCGCCCACAGGCGGGGGCCTGAGTACCAGGGCCCGTAATCCGGCAGACAGACAAACCGGCCCGAGACGCATATAGTTCGCCAGACGGCCAACGAGAGGCCGCGATTCTTCTCCAGTCGTACTATCTGTTCTGGACACATACATTCACTTCGTATACAATTAAATAGCATGTAATAAAGTCAACACCTCGTGGGGGTGTTGATTGCAGTGTTCGGCTATGGAGAGAGGTGGACGGTTGAGGCTTGACGGACGAACGGCGGTAGTAACGGGTGCTGCGCGCGGCATCGGGGCGGCTGAGGCCATCCGGCTGGCGCAGGAGGGGGCAAACGTAGCGGTTCTGGATCTTTCGGCTGAGGCCTGTCAGGAGACGGTGGAGGCCGTCGAGGCTGCTGGGGCCGAGGGGCTTGCCATCGCCTGCGACGTATCGAGTGCGCAGCAGGTTGAGAAGGCCTTCGAGGAGATCTCCAACCGCTTTGGGCGGGTTGATATCCTCCTCAACAACGCCGGGCTGTTGCGCGACAACCTCTCGTTCAAGATGAGCGAGGACGACTGGGACAAGGTGCTCGACGTTCACCTCAAGGGCAGTTTTCTGTGTTCCAAGGCGGCGCAGAAGTACATGGTGGACCAGGAATACGGCAAGATCGTGATGACCAGCTCCATCGTGGCTTTGGGTAACAAGGGGCAGGCCAACTACTCCGCGGCCAAGGCCGGATTGCAGGCCCTGGCGCGGACGCTCGCGCTCGAGCTCGGGCGGTTCAACGTCAACGTCAACGCCGTTGCGCCTGGTTGGATCGAGACCGAGATGACCAAGGAGGCCGCCGAGCGCGTAGGGATGACGATGGAGGAGATGAAGAGCCGGTTCGAGAAGAACATCCCCCTCAAGCGCTTCGGACGCGTAGAGGACATCGCCAACGTCGTCGCCTTCCTAGTCTCTGACGACGCCTCCTACATCAGCGGCGAGACGATCTACGTCTCGGGCGGTCCCAGCAGTTCGGTGATCTAAAGGCATCAGGCTACAGGTTTCAGGCTTCAGCGTTTTGTAGGGCGGGGATTTTTCTCCCCGCCCTTCTCGCTTCCTGCGTCACAGCTCGACCGCTTCCGTAGCGGTCAGTCGGGCGAAGACCTGATGCCTGTTGCCTGAAACCTGATGCCTTTGAACCCTTTACGGGTTCAACAACAATTTTCCCGTCGTCTTGCGGCCCTCGAGGTCGGCGTGGGCATCGGCGGCCTTTTCGAGCGGGTAATAGTCGCCGATGGTGAGCTTTAGATCTCCCGAGGAGATCCAGGCGAGCACTTCTTTGAGGCTGGGGACGAAGAGGTCGGGGCGGCGCATGATTTGGGGCAGGTAGAAGCCGACGACGGCGTGGCAGCGCTTCATCAGGGCCGCTGGCACGATGGTCCCCCTTTCCCTGCTCGCCGCGCCGAAGACGACCATCCTGCCGAAGACGTTGAGGCACTTGAGGTTCTTCTCGGGAAAGTCGGCTCCGACCATCTCCAGGATGATGTCGGCGCCCTTGCCATCCGTGGCCTCGCGAACCCGCTCGGGCCAGCCTTCTTCGGTGTAGTCTATGAGGATGTCGGCGCCAAGGGAGCGGGCGAGGTCGAGCTTCTCCTCGCTGCTCGCTGTGGCGATCACAGCGCCCGCCCCGAGGAGCTTCGCCATCTGGATGGAGAGGGTGCCGACGCCCCCTGCTGCGGCGTGGACCAGGACGCTTTCTCCGTCTTTCAGGGCGCCGGAGGTCTTGATGCAATGGTAGGCGGTCAGGCCTTGCAGGGGGATGGCGGCTGCCCGGTCGAAATCCAGGCCTTCGGGGAGTGGGATGAGGCTCTGCGCGGGGGCGACGGCATACTCCGCGTACCCGCCGGTCCCGAGCAGGGTGACCACGCGATCTCCGGCGGAGACGTCTTCGACCCCCTCCCCCACCTCGGCAACGACGCCGGCCACCTCGGAGCCGGGTACGAAAGGGAGGTTCTGGGGTTCGACGTACTGGTTGCGGCGACGCATCGTGTCGGCGTAGTTCACGCCGGCGGAGCGGACCTCGATCAGAACCTCCCCATCGCCCGGATCAGGACGCCCGACGTCGACGTGTTGCAAGACCTCTGGCTCGCCGAACTCCTCGACCCTTATCGCCTTCATCTGCGCCATGCCGCCTCCGTTCTCAAGAGAAGTCTGTTACCTGATGCCTTGCGTTAGCGGAAGGCCTGGGTGCCTGTGATGGCGCCGCCCAGGATAAGGGTGTGGACCTCGTCCGTTCCCTCGTAGGTCCTGACGCTCTCCAGGTTGCTCATGTGGCGCATGGGAGGATAGTCGAGCGTGACGCCGTTGCCGCCGAAGACGGTGCGGGCCTCGCGGGCGATCTCTATAGCCTCCCTGACGTTGTTGAGCTTGCCGAAGCTGACTTGCTCGGGCCTCAGCGTGCCCGCGTCCTTCATCCTTCCTATGTGGAGCGCGAGGAGCGTTCCCTTGCCTATTTCGATCAGCATGTTCGCGAGCTTCTGTTGCACGAGTTGGAACGAGGCTATGGGCCTTCCGAACTGCTCCCGCTCCTTCGCGTAGGCAAGCGCCGACTCGTAGCAGTCCCGAGCCGCCCCCATCGCGCCCCAGATGATCCCGTACCTCGCCTCGTTCAGGCAGGCGAAGGGCCCGCCCAGACCCTTCGCCTCAGGGAGCATCGCGCCCTCCGGGAGGCGGACGTCTTCGAGGGTTACGTCGCATTGGATCGAAGCCCGCATCGAGAGTTTCGGGGTGATGTCCCTCGCCGAGAAGCCGGCGGAGTCCGTGGGGACGAGGAAGCCCCGGACGGGGTTCTTCTCCTCGTCCGTGCGCGCCCACACGACCGCGACGTCGGCGATGGTCGCAAGGCCGATCCAACGTTTCTCACCGTTCAGGACCCAGTCCGATCCCTCCTTGCGGGCAAAAGTCTTCATACTGGCGGGGTCTGAGCCCGCGGTCGGCTCGGTGAGGCCGAAGCACCCTATAGCCTCCCCCCTCGCCATCCTGGGAAGCCACTCCTCTTTCTGCTCCTCGGACCCGAACTTGTATACGGCGCTCATGGCGAGCGAACCCTGCACGCTCACGAAGGTCCTTAAGCCCGAGTCGCCGGCCTCGAGTTCCATGCACGCGAGCCCGTACTCGACCGCGCTCCTCCCTGCGCACCCGTAGCCCGAGAGGTGCATCCCAAGCAGGCCCAGGTCGGCGAACTCCGGTACGATCTCCCTCGGGAAGACGGCCTCGTCGTACCACTGCTCTATGTTCGGCTTTAATCTCTCCCGTACAAAGGAACGGATCTCTTCCCTGACGCCTATCTCTTCTGCGGAGAGTTGGGCGTCGATGTTCAGGAAGTCGCTCGCCCCAGGATGGACCGGAGCCCCCACGTTCGCCTGCTTCGCGGTCGTAGCCATAGTCTCACCTCACGTAGAATGTTCTCCTCCTGGCCCGTGGATTATCCCACACAGCCAGGGCGCCCATTACGAACGCTCTTACCGCCAGGCAATTGGCCCTTGGCTTCCGGCAGGGGTAGACTGACGGTATGAACGAGCCGCTCGAAGGCGTGAGGGTCCTCGACCTCTCGCGGGTCCTGGCGGGGCCTTACGCGACGATGGTGCTCGGAGATCTCGGCGCCGACGTCGTAAAGGTCGAGCACCCCGAGCGCGGGGACGACACCCGCCACTGGGGACCACCTTTTGCGGGTGAAGGCGAAGCACGAGAGTCGGCCTACTTCCTCGCCGTCAACCGCAACAAGCGCTCCGTAGGCCTCGATCTCAAGGACGCGGAAGGATTGGAGCGGGTCAAGAAGCTCGCGGCGGGGGCCGACGTCGTGATCGAAAACTGGAAGCGCGGGGCCCTGGAGAAGCTCGGGCTTGGCTACGAGGCCCTGAGAGAAACGAACCAGGGCCTGATCTACTGTTCCATCACGGGCTTCGGTCCAGGGCCTGATGGGGAGCGTCCTGGTTACGACTTCCTGGTGCAGGCAAGGGGCGGCGTCATGGGCATCACGGGCCAGCCCGGGGGCGAGCCGACCAAGGTGGGTGTGGCGATCTCGGACATCGTGTGCGGCCTTTTCGCGTCCAATGCCATCCTGGCCGCCCTTCACCGCCGCGCGGCGTCAGGCGAGGGCGCCCGCATCGAGATTCCCCTCTTCGAGAGCACCCTCGGCTGGCTCGCCAACCGCGGCCAGGAGTACCTGATCAGCGGCGAGGACAAGGGACTTATAGGTAACGCCCATCCCTCCATCGTCCCCTACCAGACCTTCGACGCCTCGGACAAACCCCTCGTCGTCGCCGTCGGTAACAACACGCAGTTCGCCAGACTGTGCGAAGTGCTGGGTCGTCCCGAGTTGGCCGATGACGAACGCTACGCGACCAACCCTGACCGCGTGGCCAACAGGGAGGCTTTGGTCCCCGAGCTACAACGAGAGTTCAGCAAGCGGTCCGCGGATGAGTGGGCCGGGGAGATCCGGGCCGCAGGCGTCCCGAGCGGCCCCGTCAACACGCTGGCCGACGTGTTCGCCGACGAACACGTCCGGGGCTCGGGCATCCTTCGAGACATCGATCATCCCTCGGCCAGCCCTCTCCAAATGCTCGCCTCGCCGATCCTCGTAGACGGCGGACGCCTGCCCATCAGACGCCCCCCACCGACCCTCGGCCAGCACACAGACGAAACAAACGACGACTGGACATAGAGCGGCCCGCATGTAGGGGCAGCGCCTCGCTCAGAGAGTCCAGCATCCGGTAGGCCACGGCCCTGAGGTGGGTCCGGTTGGCCTCGAACTGATTCACCATCCATTCGCGTTCTTCCATCGGTCACATTCTTTCGCCGCTATCCGTCATTGTAGTAGTGACGAACGAAACACTGCCGGTGTGACGAACCTGGGAGGTAACGGATGGCACGCATTGATGGAGTCTCGGCCAGCGACGCAGGGCTGCGGATGAAGCTCGCCTGTGGAGGTGCCCGACGATCTCTTCGCCGCGCTGCGGGAGCACTTCGACGAGGCCCAGCTCGTGGAGCTGACGAGCGCGATCGCACTCGAAAACATGCGCGGACGCTTCAACCTGGCGCTCGGCGTCGGCGTGGCAGGCTTTTCCGAGGGCATGGTGTGCGCGGTGCCGGTGACGCCGCCGCCTTCATCGAAGGCCGCTTCCGGGTCCGGCGGAGACAACACGGCTACCCTACCCTGAAACCACGGCAAGGGGCCTGACGGGAGAGCCGGTCGCCCCGACGAGCTTCAAAGGCGTGCAGACGAGATCGAAGCTGTGTCGGCTCGAGGCCGCGAGCTCGTCGAGGGCGAGGTTCTCGATAATGTAGATGCCCCGTCTCGCCAGCAGGATCAGGTGCCCCGCCATGAGGCAGCCGAGCTCGGGATCTTTCAACCCGGGCGCGTCCCACGCCATGTTGTCGGCCCCGACGGCGAGCACCTCCCTATCAGCCATCCAGCGGGCCGCGCTCGCGTCCATGCCTGGTCCCGCCAGGTAGCGCTCCTCGTCGTTCCAGAAGCTGGCGTTACCGAGCCGCACGAGCGCCACGTTCCCCGCCTCGACGCCGACCCCTTGTGCTTCACAGCACTCTTCGAGGTCAGCGGACGTAACGACGCGGCCAGGCTCGAGAGATTCGACGCCGTCTTTCGCGGCCACGTCCAGGAGCACGCCTGGCGCCACTATGGGCGGTATCTCCTCGACGCCGTGCCGCGTGAAGCCTCGCGAGGATTGCACCTCCCCCACAGGGACGCCGCCACAGAGCGTGAGGGCGTCCGCCTGGTGGCACGGGGCGTCTATGTGGGTGCCTGTGTGCTCGCTGCAGATCAGGACGCCAGCCGCACCTGTGCGCGGGCCCGCCTCCTCGGGACGGTACTCGTCTTCGTGGTGGCGGTGCAGGAGGTACGAGTAGCCTGCCTGCTTGTGGGCAGGGTGGATCGGCATGCTTTCGGTACGCGGTTGCTCCAGGTCGAAGACGTGCTCAGCCGCGTCCTTCATGTCCGCTCCTTCTTCGTCCGCCAACCGGCTAAGTGTGGCCCGGTCCCGACCCGCCGTCAACGGCCCGCGGGCCGGGGCGCGGGGCGAGCCTTGCCGGTATACTTCCTTTGGGAAGGTAGGATATTTTCTCTGGGGAGGCGGAGATGGAAAGAATCGGTGGGGAAGACACGGGGATGCCTACTTCGATCCGCAAGGTCGTCGTGGCCAGTTTTATAGGCACCACGATCGAATGGTACAACTACTTTATATTCGCAACGGCCTCTGCCCTCTTTTTTCCCGACGTCTTCTTTCCAGGCTTCGGTGAGACGACGGGGACCATACTCGCCTACACGACCTTCGCGGTAGGCTTCGGGGCCCGTCCCATTGGGGGTCTGATCTTCGGCCACTACGGAGACAAGATCGGGCGCAAGACGATGCTCGTTGCCACGCTCCTGATCATGGGCTCGGCCACCTTCCTCGTCGGCGCCCTCCCAGGCTACGACGCGATAGGCATCCTGGCGCCTATACTGCTCGTGATCTTGCGCGTCTTTCAGGGCATAGGGCTCGGCGGCGAGTGGGGCGGGGCCGTGCTGATGGCGGTCGAGCACTCAGACGACGACCAGCGCGGCCTGAACGGGAGCTGGCCGCAAATGGGGGTCCCGGCGGGGCTCGTGCTTGGTACCGGCGTCTTCGCCGTCGTGAATGCAGTCTCTGGCGACGCAGCCTGGGCGTGGCGCGTGCCTTTCCTCCTGAGCGTGATCCTCATAGCCGTGGGGTTCTTCGTCAGGCTCTCCATCTACGAGAGCCCCGCCTTCTCCCAGGTGCGTGAGTCGGGGACGGAGGCCCGCATGCCGATAGTGGACGTACTGCGCACCTACCCGAAGAACGTGATGCTAGGCGTTGGTTCCCGCATCGGCATCGACGCCGCCTTCTACACCATAATCGCGGCCGTCCTGTTCCCGATAGGAGGGGCGACCCTGATCTCCGTCTACATCGCCGCGCTCTGCGCCCTTAGCGTCCTCTGCTATTTCCTGGCAGAAGAGACCTTCCAGAAGGACATCTACGACGAAGGACCCGAGGAACGACGTCTGGTCGCCGAGCAGCAGTGATGGAGTCACCCGGGGGCATCCCCTCGTGAGCAGCACACGTCTAGGGGTGGATGTCGGCGGCACGTTCACCGACCTCGTCGCGCTCTCCGAAGGGGAACTCATCACGGCGAAGGTCCCGTCGACGCCCAAGGACCAGTCAGAAGGCGTGATGACCGCGATCGAAACCTCCGACGTAGAGCCAGGCGCCGTGATCGCCCTCGCCCACGGGATGACGGTGGCGACAAACGCCTTGCTCGAGCGCCGCGGCTCCCGCACGGCCCTCGTCACCACCGAAGGCTTCAGGGACGTTCTGGAGATAGCCCGCCAGAACCGTCCCGCCCTCTACGACCTGACCCACGACCGCCCGCCGCCCCTCGTCCCACGCGAGCTACGCTTCATGGTGGACGAGCGGATGGGCCCTGAAGGCGAGGTCGAAGCCCTCGACGAAGAGAGCCTGGAGAGCGTCGTCGCCGCGGTAGAGAAAGCCGAGGTCGAGGCCGTCGCCGTGTGCCTGCTCTTCGCGTTCATGCATCCCGACCACGAAAAACGCGTGGGAGAAGCCCTACGGGAGGCTTTGCCCGAGTTGCACGTATCCTTGAGCAGCGAGGTGCTGCCAGAGTTCAGGGAGTACGAGCGGTTCTCCACGACGGCCGCGGACGCATATCTGGCGCCGAGACTCGCCGCGTACTTCTCGAACCTGGCCGAGAAGGCCGAGGAGGCTGGCGTGCCTGGGCCCCTGATCATGCAGTCCTCCGGCGGGGTGGTGCCGATCGACGACGCCATCTCCGACGCCGCCGGCTGCGTCCTTTCCGGGCCGGCTGGTGGCGTCGTGGGCGCGGCTTACGTCGGGGAGAAGGGCGGTTACCACGACCTCCTGACCTTCGACATGGGCGGTACGAGCACGGACGTGGCGCCGATAATCGAGGGCGAGGCCCAGACGACCACAGAGACGGTGGTGGCCGGCGTACCGATCAAGCTGCCCATGGTGGACGTGCACACGGTGAGCGCCGGCGGCGGCTCTGTAGCCTGGGCCGACCCAGGCGGTGCCCTGCGCGTCGGCCCCCACTCGGCCGGGGCGGACCCCGGTCCCGCCTGCTACGACAAGGGAGGCGAGGAGCCAACCGTTACGGACGCCAACCTGTTCCTCGGCTACCTCGCGGATGGGGCTGAGCTTGGTGGAGAGGTGACGCTTCGACGGGAACTTTCGGAGAAAGCCCTCGCTTCCCTTGGAGACAAGCTCGAGTTGGATGCGGAGGAGGCGGCGCTCGGGATACTGCGGGTGGCAGACGCGGAGATGGTGCGGGCGTTGCGCGTGATCAGCGTGGAACGCGGCCTCGATCCCCGAGACTTCGCCCTCCTCGCCTTCGGCGGCGCCGGCGGAATGCACTCCTGCGCTCTGGCCGAAGAGCTTGGCATCGAAACCGTGCTCGTCCCCCGCGCCGGCGGGGTCTTGAGCGCGCTAGGCCTCGCCATCTCCGACCTCCGCCGCGACTACGTAAGCCCTTTCCTGAGCGACCTCGAAGGAGTAGAAGAAGACGAGTTCGAGCAACGGTTCAGAGCAATGGAGAAGAAGGCCGCAGGGGACCTCGAAGGGCCTGAGCACACCCGCCGGGCGGACCTGCGCTACGGGGGGCAGTCGTTCGAGATCACAGTTGACGCCGGCTCCTTCGGGAAATTGGAGGACCGTTTCCACGCCACCCACGAGCAGCGCTACGGCTACCGCATGGACGACGAGAAGGTCGAGCTGGTGAACCTGCGCCTGATCTCCACCGTCCCCGTCGAGAAACCGGAGCTCAGGGAGCCGGAACCGGAAGGCGACGCACAGGCCGGAGAACGGGAGGCTAACTACGACGGCGAGTGGCGGGGGGTTGCGGTGCTCGACCGGGAGCGGATGGGAGAGGGGTCGGAGGTGGCCGGTCCGGCGATAGTGGAGTTCAAGGAATCGACGTGCGTGGTCAGGCCCGGTTGGCGGGGAACGGTAGACGGCGTCGGCACGCTGGTGTTGGAGAGAGAATGAGCGGGCAGCGTCTGGACCCGGTGACCCTGTCAGTGCTGGCAAGCGCCTTGGCAGGCATCGCGGAGGAGATGGGGGCCGTCCTGATCCGGGGGTCTTACTCCTCGAACATCAAGGAGCGGCGCGACTGCTCCACGGCGCTCTTCGATGGCCAGGGCCGGATGGTCGCCCAGGCCGAGCACATGCCTGTCCACCTCGGCGCGATGCCCGAGGCGGTGGCGGCCATCATGACCCGCGACCCCGCCCCCGGCGACGTGTTCGCCATCAACGACCCGTACTCAGGTGGCACCCACCTGCCTGACATCACCCTCGTCTCTCCCGTCTGTACGGACGGTGAGATCTCAGGCTATGCCGTCACGAGGGCCCACCACTCCGACGTAGGCGGGATGCGCCCAGGCTCCATGCCCTCCGACTCCCGCGAGATCTACCAGGAGGGGATCGTGATCCCACCCGTCCGCCTCGTGCGCGGCGGTGAGTACGTCGAGGACGTGCTAGACCTCCTGCTGGCGAACGTCCGCACACCTGACCTGAGGCGCGGGGACCTGCGGGCCCAGATCGCCGCCAACAACATCGCCGAGCAGCGTGTCCGCGGGCTGATGGACCGCCGCGGCAAGGAGACCGTCCTCGCCGCCTTCGAGGAAGTCATCTCCTATGCCGAGAAGCGGACCCGCGAGGCCATCCGAGAACTCCCCGACGGCGAGCACTCGGCCGAGGACTTCATGGAAGGCGACGGCGTCACCGACGAGGACATCCCAATCCGGATGACTGTCACGGTCGAGGGCGACTCCATGATCATGGACCTCACGGAGACCGCGGATGCCGTGGCCGGCAACATCAACTGCCCCCTGCCGGTCACCCGCTCGGCCTGCTACTTCGCCCTGCGAGTCCTGCTACCCAAAGACATCCCCGCCAACGCCGGGACCTACGTTCCCTTGAAAATAGAGGCCAGAAAGGGCAGCCTGGTCAACGCCACGTACCCGTCTGCCGTGGTGGCCGGAAATGTGGAGACGAGCAATAGAATCGCGGACACGGCTCTTGCGGCACTCTCCGGCTTCGCCCCTGAGAGGATTCCGGCGCAGGGACAGGGGACGATGAACAACGTGATCATCGGCGACCCCGGCTGGACCTACTACGAGACCATCGGAGGCGGACAGGGGGCCGGCGCCGACGGCCCGGGCCCATCTGGCGTACACATCGGCATGAGCAATACCCTCAACACTCCTATCGAGGCTCTGGAACTCGAATACCCGATGCGCATAGAGCGCTACGAGCTCCGCTACGGCTCGGGCGGCGCCGGCCTCAACCAGGGCGGTGACGGCATAGTTCGCTCCGTCCGGATTCTCCAGCCCGCGAGCCTGTCCCTCCTCGCCGACCGTCGCCGCCACCCGCCGCAGGGCATGGAGGGCGGAGAACCCGGAGAGGTCGGCCGCAACCTCCTCAACGGAGACGAGTTACCGCCCAAGGTCAGCCGGGAGATGGAGGAGGGGGACGTCGTTACGGTCGAGACCCCGGGCGGTGGTGGATACGGGAGCAAGAAAAGCTGAGATCCGACCGGCGTACGAAGCGTTACGGCGTAGAGATCCTGGGCGTTTAGGATATCCGTAAAGAGCGTGTAGTCTCAGTAACCGACGGCGATCAGAAAAAAGGGGAGCCGGGATGAAAGGTGTGGTCGAAGGTATCTACGTGACCGCGGAGGGCAGCGCGGCGATGGAACGGGTGAAGGAGGTGCGGACCGTCGAGGGGTGTGGCATCGAGGGGGACCGCTACTGCGAGGGTACCGGGTTCTGGACGCGTTACGGGGACGTGTGCCAGGTAACCCTGATCGAAGACGAAGACCTCGACTACATCGAGAACGAGCTTGGCATCGCCGTCGAAAACGGCGAGCACAGGCGCAACATCATCACCCGCGGCATAAGGCTGCGCGACCTGCGCAGGAAGACGTTCCGCATCGGGGAGGCCGTGCTCGCGTACGACCGCCCGCGTCCGCCCTGCCGCCACGTACAGGACCTGAGCGAACCAGGCATGACACGGGCGCTCAGGAACCGGGGCGGCATCTGCGCGCGGGTCGTCAGGGCCGGCAGCATCAGGATGCATGACACCATAGACCCGGAGTAAAGCGGTTTGCGAATGTAGGGGCGGTTCGCGAACCGCCCGCCCTGCTCCCGCGAACTCACTCTTTTTGAGGGGCGCGGAAGGTCAGCCGGGGGGTTGGGGGCAGAGAGAGGCGGGGTTCGGGACGAGGCAACCGCTCCCGGGAACCGGCTTCTCGTATTGGAACCAGTAGTCTATCCACACGCGGTTCATCAGGTCGGCCTCGCTCGTGGGCAGCGCTATCGCAAGGGGAAGGAAGTAAACGGTTAGCGCCACGGCGCAGACGGTGAAGCCTACGACCACCCACCGGCCCCATTGCCGGCGGTTCCAGAGCCGGCAGAGCCAGTAGGCCAGCGCCAGGAGGGCGAAAGGGTAGATCGGCAGGTAGTTGTAAATGTACGGTATGCGGGTGCCTGGCGTCCACGGCGCCAGCAGGCACACGTAGCCGAGGACGATCGGTATGATCGGGTCGTCAGCCGAGAGTTTTCTGGATAAGGCCTTGCGCGCAACGTCGATGATACCGGCCACGACGGCAAGCGTGCTTGTCCACCAGATCAGAGGGTTTCCTATAGCTTCGACGACCTGCAGGTCTCCCTCCCCGTTCACGCCGTAGAAGAAGCGTATCGGCCTGAGCATTATGGGCCAGCTCCACCAGGGCGAGCCCCAGGCGTGGGGGATGGAGGCGGAGATCTTGTTCGCCGCCTTCACGTGCCAGTCCCACACCCACACCCACGCCCCCACGGGGTTCGCGGTCACGGAGATCAGCGCCCCGAAGTAGACGATAACGACGTAGACGACCGCGGAGATCCAGAGCCCACCCAGAAACGGCCTGAGCAGCCCCTTGCGCCAGAGTACGTAGCCGGCCGGCACGGCCACGGGAAAGGCAGCCCACTTGACGGCGATGGCCAGCCCGAGCAGCACGGAGGAGTAGATCACCTGCCTTGCGCTCTCGGCCCTGAGCGCCACGAGGAAGGTGGCGAGCACGAAGAAGACGAGGAAGATGTCCATGACCCCGATCCTGGAGTGGACTATAAATATAGTCTCCACGGAGATGAACGTGACGAGCAGCAGGGCGCCGACCCTATCCTTGAGGCAGTACCAGCCGAGTACAGCCACCAGCGGCAACAGGGCCAGCCCGAACAAAGTGGGCATGATCCTCCAACCGAGCGGCTCGTTACCAAGCACGGAGATGCCAAGCGCTATGATGAACTTCCCGAGGGGCGGGTGCAGGTCGAACTGGTAGACGCCGTGCAGGTACTTGTCCGCCATAACCGGGAAGTACCTCTCGTCCCACAGGACGTTTGGCGGAAAACCCAGACGGTAGAGTCTGGCCAACACCCCAAGCGCGACCGCGCAGACGCTGACTAGCAGCATCGAGCGGTAGGCCCACGACCTGTCATGGGTCAGCAAGGACTTCATGAGGCGCAAGTTACTAGGTTTAGAGAAGGTTTGTAAAGCAATAGCGTATATTCGCCTGTGTTCTGGTCTGGAGTCGTGCCCCGAGACCAGCTCAGCTGGTCGAACCTGCGGCGAGGTCCGTGAGGCGGGACATGGCAGAGTTCGTCGCCGGATACAGCGATCGGTAGACCTCGTAGTAGTCCTCGTATATCTTCGCCTGCTCCTGGTCGGGCTCGGTGATCTCATCCCGCAGTTCGACCACCGAGGACGCTTCGTCTACGCTTGCGTAGGTACCTGAGGCGATGCCAGCCAGTAGCGCGGCGCCGTAGGCTGGTCCCTCGTCGGCGACGGTCCTGCGTATGGGGGTGGCGTAGATGTCGGCCTGGAGCTGTCGCCACAGCCCGCTCCTCGCCCCGCCGCCGGTGGCCCGCACGTCCACTATGGGGACACCGAGGGCGCGCATGATCTCCAGTGAGTCGCGCAGGGAGAAGATCACACCCTCCATCACGGCGCGGGTCATGTGCTCGACACCGTGACGGGCCGTGAGCCCGAAGAAGGTCCCCCTGGCTCTGGGGTCCAGGTGCGGCGTTCGCTCGCCCGAGAGGTAAGGCAGGAAGATGAGTCCTTCGGAGCCGGGCTGGACACCAGAGGCAGCCTCGACCAGCTCATCGTAGCCGCCCCCGAGCGTCTCGCGCCACCAGGAGAGCGACCCACCCGCAGAGAGCGTGACGCCCATAAGGTGGTAGGCACCGGGCACGGCGTGGCAGAAGGCGTGCAGCCGACCAGAAGGGTCCGGGTTGAACTCGCTTGCGTGGGCGAAGAGGACGCCGCTCGTGCCCACGGAGGAGTTGACGAGCCCGGGACCCACGATGCCGGTCCCGACCGCAGCGGCGGCGTTGTCGCCCCCGCCGGCGGCCACGGGGATACCGGGCGGCAGGCCGAGCTCCGCGGCAACGTCCTCGCGGAGGGTGCCAGTGTTCTCGGGACCTTCGTAGACTTCGGGCATCCAATCGCGTGGGATCTCGAGGGCGTCAAGGATCTCAGCGGACCAGTCTCGGGCCCGCACGTCGAGGAGCAGGGTGCCAGACGCGTCCGAGGCGTCCGTGGCGTACTCGCCCGTTAGCAGGAGCCTCACGTAGTCTTTTGGAAGCAGGACGCGCGAGATCCGCCCGAAGTTCTCCGGCTCCTCTTCCCTCAGCCAGACGATCTTCGGCGCCTGAAAACCCGTGAGGGCGGGGTTGCCGGCGATGGAGATCAATTGTTCCTCGCCTACGGCGCGCGTTATCCGGTCGCACTGCGCCTGCGTACGCTGGTCGTTCCACAGCAGCGCGGGCCTTATCACCCGGTCTGAGGAGTCGAGGAACACGGAGCCGTGCATCTGGCCCGTGAGCCCGATGCCCCCCACCTCCCCTGCCTCGGCGGCGACCTTGCTTAGCACCTCTTTCGCGCCCTCCCACCAGTCGGCGGGGTCCTGCTCGGTCCAGCCTGGACGCGGGATGTGGAGCGGGTACTCAGAGGAGGCTTCTGCTATGACCTCTGCCGACCCGTCCACGGCGACGGCCCTCGCGCCGCCGGTCCCGACGTCGAGACCGATGAGGACGCTCATGTCTCTCTCCGCGAGCTGCGCTCCGCGCGCGCTTCTTCGCGACGTCTGCTGACCTCCGCCTCGTAACCCTCATCCATGCCAAGCGCGGCGTAGACCGCCTTCTGGCCGGCCAGGGCGTCGGCATGGTTCCTGGCTTCGCGTAGGGCGTCGCGGTCTATCTTCCCGGCCAGGTCCCAGATGAACTCCCACTGCAAGATGGCGCGCCTTACCGCCGCCACCTGGTCCTCCGTATAGGGGTAGAGGTCGAAGCCAATGATCTCACCCCTCTCACCGTAGCCTAGGTCTTGCAGGGTCTGGGCGAGCTCCAGGGTCTGCATGAAGAAGTTGGTGCCGACCACGTTGTCGTCGTCGAAGGTGCCCCACCCGTCGTTGCCGTGCTGGTGGCCAAGCTTGTGCTCCGATGCCAAAAGGTCTGCGTACTCTGCGAGGTTCTCGCCGTTCATGATCAGGTGCTGCCAGTCCATGTTGACCTGCAAATTGGTCGTGTCCACCCCGAGGGCGTTTACCTTCTGGATTGTAAAGAGCGTCATCCCGATATTCTGCATGAGGATCTTCATCGCCGGCTCGGAGTTCTTGTGCTCGAGGAAGACCTTCACGCCCCTCTCGTTGGCGTGATCGGTGAGCTCGGCCACGCCCTCGACGAAGCGCCGCCACGTCTGCGCGTAGGGGCGCTGGAAAGCATAGTTGTAGCCCTCGGCGCCCGGCCAGATGATGAAGTTGGCCCCTACTCGCGCGCAGAGGTCTATGCCGCGCCTGAGGGTGTCTAAGCCCTGGCGACGGAGCCCCTCGTCCGGGTTTATGAACGCGCCCATGGCGTAAGTCGGGTCGGGGTGGAGGCCTGCGGCGATGACGGGCAAATCCATCCCGTGGGCTGAGAGGACCCGCAGCACTTCCTCGACGTTGTCCTCGTTTATCTCACCGGGGTAGTGGTACTCCAGGCCGTCGAGGAGATCGGAGAGCCCTCCTGCGACGCGCTCTGTCTTCTCGACCATCGGCTCGCCTGAGACCTCGTTGTGGTAGCCCGGCGGCACGAAGCGCGTGACTGCCGGCCCGAAGGCCCAGATCCCGACCGAGTTCTTGATCATCCGGCTCCTCCTTACCTGTTTTGTCTCGAAGAATAAATACCCGACGAGAATGGTTCCATACCCGAGGAACGCTGCCAGCCTCCTACAACGCCCTGACCATGCCGCCATCCACGAGGATGGCCTGCCCTGTCACGTAGCTGTTGGCCGGCGAGGCGAGAAAGGTGGCGACCCGCGCGAACTCCTTGGACGTCCCGTAACGTCCGAGGGGTATCCGCGCCTCGAACTCCCCGCGCACCTCTTCTACGGACACTCCCCTCGACTCGGCCTGCGAGGCGTCCATTGACTCCGAGCGCGCCGTCGAGATGCGGCCAGGACCAAGGGTGTTTACGAGGATACCGTCGGGGGCGAGCTCCAGGGAGAGGTTCTTGGCGAGGCCGGCGAGGCCGGTACGGAAGGTGTTCGAGAGGGTGAGGTTTTCGATGGGCTGTTTCACAGAAGAAGACGCGACGTTGACGATGCGCCCTCCACCGCGTTCGCGCATCAGGGGCAACACCCCTCGCACGCAGCGAATGAGGCTCAGCAGGATCTGCTCGAACGCAACCTGCCAGGACTCGTCGTCGAGGTCCTCGAAAGTGCCGGCAGGTGGCCCGCCGGTGTTGTTGACGAGCACGTCGATACCACCGAAACGATCAACAGCGTGGGAGATCAGGGCCTCTATGTCATCGGCGTTCGTGAGGTCGGCGGGGCGGTATTCGACCTCGGCGCCCGTCTCCTCGCGGATCTCACCAGCCGTCTGATAGAGGTTCTCCTCATCGCGGCTGGAGATCACGACCCTCGCGCCTTCGCGGGCGAGCTCCGTCGCGACGGCCCTGCCGAGGCCCTTGCTCGCCGCCGTCACCAATGCCACCTTGCCTTCGAGACCGAGATCCAAAATCTCCTCCTTACCCCTGGTAGACAGAACTACGTCAAAAGGACTTCCGCCCCTTCACGACTACCAATTCTACGGGAGCGAGATGTTCCGGGCGATTGCGACGCCCCCTTTGCTGTGCCAGAATCAGTCCTCCGATGCTTGCGACGGTGCCGTCCGCACAGCTTTAGCCTTGCGCACGATGAGCTATCAGCCTCTCAGCAGACAAGTAGCTGAAGTGCTGAAATGCTGACTAGCTGAAATGCTGAATGAGAGGAGAGGGTGTGATCTTCGAGTTTTCCGAGAAGACGAGGGACTTTCGGGCGCGGATCGAGTCGTTCATGGACGAGCTCGTCTACCCGAACGAGGCGAGGTTCCACGAGCAGTTGGATGCCGCAGACAGCCGGTGGTCTGTGCCGCCTATCATGGAGGAGCTCAAGGAGGAGGCGAAGGCAAGGGGGCTATGGAATCTCTTCCTGCCCGACTCGGACCGGGGCGCCGGCCTCACGAACCTTGCGTACGCGCCCCTGTGCGAGATCATGGGCCGCAGCCCTATAGCCCCGGAGGTTTTCAACTGCAACGCTCCCGACACGGGCAACATGGAGGTGCTCGTGCGCTACGGCACCGAGGAGCAGAAGGAGCGCTGGCTCGCGCCGCTCCTCAGCGGCGATATAAGGTCCTGCTTCGCGATGACCGAGCCTGACGTCGCCTCCTCCGACGCGACGAACATCGAGGCGCGCATAGAGAGGGACGGGCACGACTACGTCGTCAACGGCAGGAAGTGGTGGACCTCGGGGGCGGGGGACCCGCGCTGTGAGATCTCCATCTTCATGGGCAAGACCGACCCGGAGGCGCCGCGCCACGAGCAGCAGTCCATGATCCTGGTCCCCCTGGATACGCCTGGAGTGGAGATCGAACGTACCCTCCCCGTCTTCGGCTACGACGACGCCCCGCACGGGCACGCGGAGATCTCCTTCAACGACGTGCGCGTCCCCCTGGAGAACATCATCTGGGACGAGGGCAAGGGCTTCGCCATCGCCCAGGGACGCCTCGGGCCAGGGCGCATTCATCACTGCATGAGGCTAATGGGCATCGCCGAGCGGGCCCTCGAGATGATGTGCGAGCGGGTCAAGGAGCGGGAGGCGTTCGGCAGGCCGCTCGCGGAGCAAGGGATTATACAGGCCTGGATCTCGGACTCCAGGATGGAGATAGAACAGGCGCGCCTTTTGACCTTGAAAGCGGCGCACATGATGGATACGGTAGGTAACAAAGAGGCCAGAGCGGAGATCGCCATGATCAAAGTCGTAGCCCCGAACGTCGCACTCAACGTCATCGACCGGGCTATACAGGCCCACGGGGGCGCCGGCGTCTCGGACGACTTTCCGCTCGCCTACTTCTGGGCGAGCGCCCGCACCCTGCGCCTCGCCGACGGCCCGGACGAGGTACACCGCGCCGCGGTGGCCAGGCTGGAACTCAAGAAAGAGCGCCGCGCCTGGCAGAGTACTAACGAGTAAGGGAGGAAGATATCCAGAGCAAGAACTCAGTGCTCCTCGGCATAAAGTACGAGGCGGCGAGGATAGGCGACGTGGGCGAGAGCGCGCTCGCCGGTATCGAGGAGCAGATGAAGCGGGAGATCGGCGAGGGCTGGGCGTCTGACGATGAGGTACTCAGGGGACGCAACGCCGTAAGACGCGAGCACGGCCTGCCCGGCCTCGGGGGGCCAGGTGACAGGCCTGCTCCGGCCACTACTACCAGACGCCCGCTCTTGCGCAGGCTCCTCGGGGGTAGCTAGTGCTTTACAGGAACTTCGCAACCCAGGAGGAGCTCGACGCCCAGTACAACCTGACGATGATGTTCCCCGAGGCGGCCGCCTCCTACGAGGCGTTCTGCGACCGGGAGAGCGAGAGGGTCCGCTCAGACCTGGACCACAGCCTCGATGTGCGTTTCGGCCCGACGCGCGCCGAGCACCTCGACCTCTATCCCGCGGGGGAGGACGCTCCCGTACTCATCTACGTCCACGGCGGCTTCTGGTGTCTGCGGACGAGCAAGGAGTTCGGGTTCGTGGCTCGGGGTCCTGTTTCCAGGGGCGTCGCGACCGTGGTGACGAACTACGCACTCTGTCCCAGGGTGACGATAGACGAGGTCGTACGCCAGACCCGCGCGGCCGTAGCGTGGGTCTATAACAACGCCCGAAGCTTTGGGGGAGATCCCAGGCGCATCCACGTCGCCGGCCACTCAGCCGGCGGGCACCTCGTCGCCATGCTCCTCGCGACCGACTGGGAAGGCGAGTACGGGCTGCCCAACGACATTATAAAGGGTGCCACGGCGATCAGCGGCCTCTTCGACCTCGCTCCCTTTCCCTACACCTTCCTGCAGCCGCGGCTCCAGTTGGGGTGGGACCAAGCCTCGAGAAACAGCCCCATCCTCCACATCCCCGACGCGGCCCCACCCCTGCTCATCGCCTACGGTGAAGACGAGACCTCCGAGTTCAAGCGCCAGTCAGAGGAGTTCATCGACGCGTGGAGGGCGAACGGGCTAGGTGGAGAGGCGCTGGTCCTCCGCGGCAAGAACCACTACGACGTCATCGACGGCTTTCTGGACGCCGAAAGTCCGCTCTGCTCCGCGGTTCTGGAACGGGTGGGCATACAATTTGGACGTAGGCGCGTAATCCTTCCGGAGGCGAGATGGCGACAGAGATGACGGGCGGCAAGATCGTCGGCGAGCGGGGCACGGTCGTGACCTTCCGGCAGCGATGCGAGGCGTGCGGCTACGTATTCGACTGGAACAAGACGACCATCGTGCCCGCGTACGGCTCCAGGAAGGTACGCTCCTTCACCTGCCCCGAATGCGCAAACTACCAGGAGGTAGAAGTCCGCTATCTCCACAAAGGTCCGAGTAGAGAGCCTACCTGACACCCGTTCCGACCGGTCATCCCCGGGAGGAGTATGGTCTGTTCCGGACGGTTCACGAACCGCCCCTACCACGTTTGTGGTGGCGTCACCTTCGCGGGGGGTCTTCATCGACTACCGCCGGGTTCTCTTCCGAGGGTGGGTCGACTCCCTCCGGCGGGGGCGGGGCCGCAAGCTTGCCGGATCCCTCCTCTATCTGCCGCCTGATGCTCTCCAGCGTCGCTGAGATACCCTCCGCAAGGGGGTGTTCTCCCTCAGGCGTTTGTTCTTCGATCTCGGGCTCCGCAGAGCGCTCACCGAAGGAGAGATGCACCACTACCTCGCTACCACCTTCGCCGTGGTTCGCGACCGTCAGCCACCCCGAGTAATCGCGCCCCGACTCGGCCCCCCACTCCATTCTGCGCTCCCTTTCGTCGACGGCGAGGTAGCCCTCAGCCTCGAAGGTGTCTCCGTCCCCTCCGGGATACTCGAGCGTCGTCCTGATCCTTTGTCCCGGCAGACCCTCTGCAGAAGCACCCTCCACGGAAGAGTCCACGACGGGGGGCAGGTACTCGGGAAGGTTGCCTACGTCCGAGAGCCAGGCGAAGACCTCGTCCGGCGGGGCGTCTATAGCCTGGCTCTGCTCATACTCCTGGGCCACTGTTCGCTCCTCTCGCAGCAGGACCAACGATCGCCCAGACTAGCAGGAGAGTGCACGCCCCGAATGCGATCACGCTTACCAAAACTCTCCGAAAAACCGAACAAACGTACGCAGGGTCACGATCGAGCGGCTCGTGTAGGTGGCCTTCAAGACCTCGCCGGTGGCCGGCACGAACGCCCCGAAGACAGTACTTCGGGCATTCAGTGACGCACCACCGTGAAGGTCCACCTCTTTCGGGCCGAACCGCTAGACCTTCCCTGATCGTCCGAGGCCTCGGCCTCGATCCTCACCTCGTGGGTGCCGTAAGCGGGCGTGCGACCGACGTAGTAGCTCAGTTTGCCGCTGGCCGGATCGTAGCTGAACCTGCTCTTCTCGGACCCGTCGAGGTACAACCTTATGCCCTCCCTGGACAGCCCACCCCCGTAGTCGACCACGGTCGCCCTGATGGTGAGGTTGGGGTTTCTGGCGACCCTGCCCGTAGGGCCCACGCCGGTTATCGACGGGCCGCCCGTGCGGTAGCTCGTGGTCTGGCCGGAGCCCTTCGTCGTCGTGACCCTGGCCGAGGTCCCTCGCGGGCCCCGGCGGTTCCTCCTCCGTCTCCTGGTCACGGGGTCGCCTCCTTATGCGGTCTCCGATGTCCCTCACTTCTCCTACGGCCGGCGCCTGCCAGTCCTGGCACCCAGGGCGCCGCCTATGGCCCCGCCCAAAAACGGGAAGAGCAGCGCGAGTACGCCTGAGACCGAGAGTATCGTCCCGATGTTCTGCGGGGCCTGCTGCTGCGCCTCCTGCGGAAGCGCGACGCCGTCGAGCTGGTCTATAAAGCTGACGCCAAGGAGACCGCCCACTATCGCGAGGACCACGACGACCAGCAGGTTCAGGAGCGGCACGAAGAGGCCGTGCTTGAGGCCGGAGCGGGCCGCCATCCTGCCGGCGGCGTACCCCCCGATGAGGAAGGCCAGAAGCAGGGTGACAAGCAATCCGACGAGGGCCGCCGTCCCGCCCGAGAGTAGCGCCTGGCGGCCGGCGGCACCGAAGATCGCGCCGACGATGCCGCTTACGATTCCGCTCAGGATAAGCAACGCCCCCAGGGCAGCAAGCCAGCCCAAGACGACGCTGAGCCAGCTCGTATCCCTGTCCGTCTCGTGGTCGGCCTCGCGCTCTTGGCGGACCTCGCCCACCCTGCGGGGCGCCGACCCTTCCGAACCGTTATCCCCCCGGCGTTCGCCGTGCTCGGCGTCGGCCCTCGGCGCGTCGGTGTTGCCCTCCGCGCGCTCCCTGTCGCTCATCGGCGTCTTCTCCCTTTCTCGGAAGGAGGCGGACCTTCTTCGGGTCCGCCTCCCAAGTTTTGCCCGTCCGTAGACTCGCTTGCGCTCTTCAGACGCCGCGTCCCCGCTCGGTCGCGTCCTCTACCTCGATCTCCTCGCGCCTCACGTCCTCCTCGACCGTCTCGGTGTCCTCGACCACGTCCTTGCGCACGCGCACCTCCTCCTTGACCACGGGGCGCTTGTCGACGACGACCTCCTCCTCAGTGACCGGCACCACGACCTCGTCGTCGCCTATCTCGGCCTCGGAGGCCTCGCGATCGGCAACGGGCACCCGCTCCACGCTTACTTCCTCGTGGCGGGTCGGGACCTCTATCCGCTCGCGGTCGGTCCTCACGCGCTTTCTGATCCTCATGGCGCCGGCCTCGCGCTCGCGGGTGCCTGCCCTCAGCTCCTCCTCTGAGCGCTGCACCCTTAGCTCGTCCTCGTCTTCCAGGTCGGAACCGGGCTGGCTGAGGCCTTCCTGGTTTCGGTTGTGCTCGTGGAACTCGCCGGTCTCGGTGTCGCCCATGCTCATGCCTGCGCCAACCGTGCCGGCGCTCCCAGAGTCGGTGGTGCCAGCGCCGGAATGCTCGCCCGTCTCCGAGCCGTCGTAGTCGCCGTAAGCGCCGCGGTCCTCGGTGCTGTCTACGGCGGAAAGCCCGTAGTAGGAGCGGACCTCGTCCTCGTACTCGGGCGTGATCTCCCTGTCGTCGTCGAAGGCGGGGCCGTTCTTGACGGTGTCCTTAGCTTGCGTTTTAACCATGGGGGTTTTGGGGTGGGGCAAAAAAACCAAGACAAAAACCCCCCGGGGAACATGTAGGGGGGGGGAGGGCGGGGGGGGGGGCACCCCCTCTCCCCCAAAAACAACACGCGCGCCCCCCCCCTAACTGAGCCATGCTGGGGTTTTTTGGCGTTTGTCTTACGCCACCCCAAAAAACCCCCATGGTTAAAACGCAAGCTAAGAGCTTCCG
>JBBPYN010000124.1:0-6850 GCA_038199875.1 Rubrobacterales bacterium | reverse complement strand
GTCGCTGTCCCCTTCGTCCAGCGAAAGCCAGGCTGCCGGCCTTTCGCAACCGGCGAGCCATTCGCTGAGGAGCGTGGTTTTGCCGAAGCCTGCGGGGGCACAGACGAGGGTCAGTTTGCGGTGCAGGCCCTCGTTCAGACGCTCGGTCAGGCGTGGGCGTAGCACGACTTGAGGCCGGGGTGGAGAGATGTAGAGTTTAGTGGCTAGAATTGGCGTGGACATAGATCAACTATAGAAGACACAGATCCTCGGCAACACTCAAAAGCGCTTCCCCAGAATACCTCATCATCCGGCTGGAGCTGCTTCAGGCCGCCCTGGATGCCCCGTTTCGCGTAGTTGTAGACTAACATTAGCACAGACGTGAAGATGACCAAGAGCTCACAACAACGAGTCGCGACGGCCAGACAGGAAGGCACCAGCATGAGTACCGAGCAGCCCAAACTGTACACCGAACTAGCCGGCTGGTGGCAACTCATCTCGCCGACCGAAGACTACGCTGATGAAGCGGCGTTTTTCGAGGAGCTTCTCCGGGCCGGGAACGCCGGGACCGTGCTCGAGCTTGGGAGCGGCGGTGGCAACGTCGCCTGGTTCCTGAAGAAGGACTTTGCGCTCACGCTGACGGATCTTTCGGATGCGATGCTGGCGGAGAGCAAGAAGCAGAACCCCGAGCTCGAACACATCGAGGGCGACATGCGCACGTTGCGTCTCGGCAGGACGTTCGACGGCGTGCTGATCCACGACGCCATCATGTACATGACAAGCGAGCAGGACCTTCGCGCGGCCCTGCTCACGGCCTACGAGCACTGCAAGCCTGGAGGGATCGCGGTGATCGCGCCCGACTTCGTGGCCGAGACCTTCAGGCCCTCGACCGCGCACGAAGGACAAGACGCCGGTGGGCGGAGCGTCAGGTACATGGAGTGGACCTGGGACGCCGACCCTGACGACACAGAGGTCAACTACGAGTTCATTCTGGCCTTGAAAGAGGCCGACGAGCTACGCGCCGTGGTGGACCGTCAGATCGTCGGCGTATTCCCACGCGAGACCTGGCTGCGCTTGCTGAGCGGCGTCGGGTTCGAGGCCGAGGCCGTCGAAGATCCATCGAGCGAAGGTGAACGCGACGAGGTCTTCGTGGCCCACAAACCTCAACTACCCGCCGGGTAGAAGGGCCGCGCTCACAGGATTCTCCTGAAGTACACGGCAATGATCAGGCTGAAGATGAAGAACGCCAGGGCCGCCGATCTGGACAGCGCCCGATGCTGGTCGAGCACCGCCACGATGTAATAGTAGGCGCAGCCCACCGCCGCGAAGATCGCGACCGCCAGGACGATGAGATCCTGGCTGTACTCGCCCTCGTTCGCCATAAATTCCCTCCTTCGCCCTTCTGTTGGTAATATTACACGGCCGCCTTCGCACCCTCCCGCATGAAGTCGTCCAGCACGGAGAGCGCTATCCTTGCCTGACGTTGCCTGCGTTCTGGCTTGCCGAGGCGCCTGCCGTTCTCTTTTTTCGGGACGGCAGGGACGAGGCCCCAGTTGGAGTTTATGGGCTGGAGGGTGCCCTCCTTGGTGGTGATGTAGTGGGCGAGGGCGCCCATCATCGTGCCGCGCGGCATAGTTATGGGCTGCTGTCCCCTCGCGAGCCTCGCCGCGTTCGTTCCCGCGATGTGGCCCATCGCAGTGCTCTCGACGTAGCCCTCGACACCCGTGAGCTGGCCTGCGAAGAACAGGGGCTCCGAACTTAGGCTTCTTCTTATTCGCATGGTAGCTTCGAGCATCTGGTTCGAGGGAAGGTAGGTGTTGCGGTGCATTACGCCCATGCGGGCGAAGTCGGCGTTCGCCAGGCCTGGGATGGTACGGAAGACCCGCCGCTGTTCGCCCCACTTCAGGCGCGTCTGGAAGCCGACGATGTTGTAGAGGTAGCCCTCGGCGTCGTCCTGGCGCAGTTGCACGACGGCGTAGGGAATGTTGCCCGTGCGCGGGTCGGGGAGGCCGACCGGTTTCATCGGGCCGAAGCTCAAGGTCTGCCTGCCGCGGCGGGCTATGGTCTCGACGGGGAGACAGCCCTCGAAGTACAGGTCCTCCTCGAAGTCCTTTATGGGGCTGAGCTCCGCGGTCGCGAGGCTCTCCACGAAGGCGTAGTACTGTTCTTCGGTCATCGGACAGTTCAGGTAGGCCGCCTCCCCCTTGCCGTAGCGCGAGGCGCGGTAGATGACCGATTCGTCCAGGGAGTCGCGGTGGATGATGGGCGAGGCCGCGTCGTAGAAGTAGAGCCTCTCTCCGGAGAGTGCCTCGATCTTGTCGGCCAGCGCGTCCGAGGTCAGCGGGCCCGTGGCCACGACCGTGGGACCGTCGGGAAGGTCCGTGGCTTCCTTGCGGACTACCTCGATGTTGGGATGGTCGTTGACCGTTTCGGTGACGGCGCGGGGAAAATCCTCGCGGGCCACCCCGAGGGCCCCGCCGGCGGGGACGGAGTTGGCATCGGCACGGTCAAGGATCACCGACCCGAGCCGGCGAAGCTCCTCCTTGAGGAGCCCCGATGCGGTGGTCAACGAAAGGTTGCCGAGCGAGTTCGAGCAGACGAGCTCGGCAAAGTGCTCTGTGCGGTGGGCCGGCGTCTCCTTCACAGGGCGCATCTCCCAGAGCTCCACCGAGCACCCACGTTCCGCCGCCTGCCAGGCCGCCTCGCTCCCTGCCAGTCCGGCTCCCAAGATAGTTACGTCTGGCATGAAAGATGGTCCTTTGCTCATAGCCTTCGAGAAGGCCCTATTTTACGCCAAGTGCGCCCGGGGTAAATACGCCTCGTGCGAGAGGTCTTTGCCGGGTTGGGCCAAGTCTATAATGGGACCACAGAGAACGCGTCCGGGAGGAGAGATCCATGGGCAGAAGAAGAGATTACGACGAGGGCTATGACGACGCCCGCAGGGAAGTGATGGAACGCGAGACCGGCTCACGACGCAGCAGCGGCGACGGCGCCTTTACTGCCGCCGTCTTCATCAAGTACGCGGCCATCGTCATAGTCGTGCTCGTCATCGCCTACGTGGTACTCCGGATCGTCGGGGCCATTCAGGGGGCGTTCTAGCACTTCAGCACGCTCCCTACGGTCGCTTGTCAGCCCGGCGCGTCGCTCCGCCGGTGTCAGACTTCGGCGGCCATCAAGAGGACGTCGCCTGTGTGGTGGATGAGGGGATGCGGCACTACCGTAGCCCGGTTTACTTCCCGGAAACCCTCGCGTTCGTAGAGTTTGAGCGCCCCCGTGTTCTGCTCGAAGACGAGCAGGCTCATGGCGTCGAAACCCATCTCGCAGGCCTGTTCCCTGGCGATGGAGAGCATCCTGGTTCCGAGGCCCATGCCCCGAAACCTATCGAACAGGGCCAGCGAGCTTATGTAGAGGGTGGCCGGGATCTCCAGCCTCCCGTAGGGCTCGAGTATGGGATCTACGGGCTCGTTGGGTTCCTCAGCGCTCACCTCTACCGGGTAGGTACAGAGCTGTCCGATCACCTCCCCCTCCCGCTCGGCGAGGATGCAGTTCGTGTAGGAGAAGTTGCCCTCCCCACTGGCGTAGCGAACCGCCCCGATCTCGATGGGCTCCAGCCCGGGATACTCAGCGGCCAGGGTGCTCCACACATAATCCACGACGCCGTCTGAAGAGATGCTGAAAAGCTCGGCGATCCTACGGCTATCTTCCTTCGTCGCCGGCCTGAACGTTACCCCTTGTTCGTTCACGGCTCAGGCTTCTTCCGCGGCCGAGGTTTCGAGCACGGTCTCTTCCCAGCATCCCTCGCTCTTCGGGCGCGGCTCGCGGCGTCGCCATCCCTGGCCGCCCCGACGAGCTCAGCATCGCTTACCATCTCGACCTCCTTCGCCTGTCTCATTCTAGCCATCACGTAAGGTAGATGCACCCGACAGGCAAAAGGTTCGAAATTCATGCGGCCGGTGGCGACACTCCTAAGACTCCTACCGTGTGGGTCAGCGTAACCGTCAACCCGAGAAAGGCGGCGTGCCTGGCCGTTCCCCGGTCTCCGATCAGATATGCCGCGACGACCGTCTTGCCGTGGCCTGGCATAGTGCTGACAAGCGAAGGCGAAGCCTGAGCGTGCTACGCTACCCCTAGTTGACGCAGCATTCCGAGCTGGTCGAGGCTATCCCAGCTCTCTACGACTTCGCCATCGTCCGAGAAACGAAAGATTCCGATTCCGGTGATCGTTATACGTTTGCCGGTGGCGGGTATCCCCCTGAACTCGCCTGTATGGGTGACACGCAGCGTCCAGCGGTTCACTACCCTGTCGCCTTCCCCGATCATGTCATCCACGCTGTTCTCGATCTCCGAGAATGCCGAGCGGTACTTCATAACGAACTTCTTGACGTCATCGGGGCCACGCTCCAGAACGGTGCCGTCTGACTGGTGGGAGAGGTACTTTTCGGCGAAGACCTCGTCCGCGATGTCCAGCTTCTCGTCCTTCCAGACCTCCTCAACGTAGCGCCGGAAGATTTCTTTGTTCTTCTCGACCGACATCCCATTGCTCCTTTCGCCCAGGGCCGAAGGCCGGCGTTTCACCGTCTTGGACGTGGGCTATGACGTGCTCGAAAATGTGCCTACCGTCCTGAAACGCGCCCGTCGACACTGAAGGCAATCCGGTCCGTGCCGACGACCTCGTCCGCCATAGTTATGCCGAAGTCCGCGGGGCGAATCTGCCGGAGGAAATCGGCGACCTGCTGCTTGCCGACCATCAGGTTGGGGGAGCGGGGCGGCGAGAAGTGCCGGTGTTCGATCCTAATTATCGAGGTCCTCGCTCTCGAATGCGCTCTTGAACGCGGCGAAGTCGAACTCGCTCCCCCGGTCGGTCACGGTATGCCAGCCTACTCGTCCCAGGCCTCGATGTTGGTATGGCGGACGATCATGCCGTCCTGCAACTCAAGCGTCGTCGCCGTGAGCACCTTGAGCCCATCAGGGTACTCGCACGCCTCGTTGAACGAGACGCGGTCATCGCCAACGACCTCGTCCTCTACGTGATGGGTCATCGCCCGCCCACAAACGTCGCGCAGCAACTCGGAGATCTCCTCTTTGCCATGCAGCACCATCGGTGAGCTCGGTGTGGCGTTCTTGTTGACCATGCGCATCTCGGCATCGTCGGCGTAGAGCGCTACGAGCGCGTCGTAGTCGCTATCCTCTATGGCGTGGCGCATGGCCTCGAAGTCGAGGCTTGGGGCCATCTGGTCGGTCATGTCGTGCGTACCTCCTCTAGATATCGCTGGTCAGGAAATCCCGGCCTCGAGCCGGGCTTACATCCCTTGCATCACCTCCTTGCTTGAGCCTCGTGTTGCGAGCAAAGCCTTATACCAGATGACACGACCGGGCGCATCCCCCAAATGAGCTATCTTTGTTGTGGCAAGCGAGTACTAGCGGATCAAATAGATCGGCATGCGATTGTTACCGCTACCCACCCTGCGGCGTCGCGCCTGAGTTCGTGAGTTCCTCGTCTACGAGGACGCGGCGAAGGAGCTTGCCGACGGCGCTCTTGGGCAGGTCCTCGCGGAACTCGATGGCCTTCGGGGTCTTGTAGGCGGCCAGGCGCTCCTTACAGAAGGCCAGGATCTCCTCCTCCGTCGTCTGGGCGCCCGACCTCTTGACGACGAAGGCCTTGACGGTCTCGCCCCTGTACTCGTCGGGGACGCCTATCGCGACGGCCTCGGCCACGTCGGGGTGCTCGAAGAGGACCTCTTCCACCTCGCGCGGGTAGACGTTGTAGCCAGAAGCCAGGATCATGTCCTTCTTCCGGTCCACGATGTAGAAGTAGCCGTCTTCATCCATCTTCGCGACGTCGCCCGTGTGCAGCCAGCCGTCTTTCAGAGTAGTGGCCGTCTCCTCAGGCATGTTGAGGTAGCCCTTCATGACCTGCGGGCCCTTGATGATTAGCTCCCCCGACTCGCCGACGGGCATCTCACGCTCTCCCGTCTCCACGTCCACTATCCTGGCGTCGGTCGAGGGGATGGGGATGCCGATGCTGCCCTCGCGCCCCTGTCCCAGAAACGGCGGGTTGTTATGCGTCACCGGGGAGGCCTCTGAGAGCCCGTAGCCCTCGAAGAGAGGCTTACCTGCCTTCTCCTCGAAAGAACGCTTGAGGTTGACGGGGAGGGCTGAGCCGCCCGAGTTGAAGATCTTGACGTCGTGCAGGTGGTGCTTGCGCAGGTCCTCGCCGCTCGCGAGGAGGGCCATGTACATCGTGGGGACGCCTGAGAACATCGTCGGCCTGTCTTTATCGAAGACCGTGAGCGCCTCCTCTACCTCGAATCGGGGGAGCAGTATCTGCTCGGCGCCGAGCTTGATGCCGAAGAGCATCACGCAGGTCAGGCCGTAGATGTGGAAGAAAGGCAGCGCGCCGACGATCCTGCGGCCCGTGAACGCTTCGGGGTTTCGGACGAACACGTCGATCGTCTGCTTGAGGTTCGCGACCAGGTTGCGGTGGGTGAGCATCGCGCCCTTCGAGACCCCTGTCGTGCCACCCGTGTACTGCAACGCCGCCACGTCCTCGGCGGGATCTATCTTTACGTCGGCGGCAGGATCTACGTCGGTAGCGAGGAAGTCTCCGAAGGACCGGTGCCCGGCGTCGAGGCCTTCGGGTTCGTCCCCGAAGCTCACGACGACTACGGTCTCGAGGTTCGTGTCGGGCAGCACGGTCTTCACCCGCTCGTACATGTCCGCGTAGACGATGATGGTCTCGGCGCCCGAGTCGTTCAGGATGTGTTCGATCTCGCGCTCGACGTACATCGGGTTGATCTGGGTGACGACCGCCCCGAGCCTCACGGTGGCGAAAAAAGAGATCACATACTGCGGGCAGTTCGGGAGCATGAGC
>JBBPYN010000123.1:0-9484 GCA_038199875.1 Rubrobacterales bacterium | reverse complement strand
TCACGCGATAGAGCTTCTTGGTGAGCACGGCGAGGAGGCCAAGCTGCTGGCAGGTGGGCACTCCCTGATCCCGCTGATGCGCCTGCGCCTCGCCGCCCCCACGGTCCTCATAGACCTGGGCCGCATCAACGACCTGAGCTACGTCCGCGACGATGGGGATCACCTCTCCATCGGCGCCCTCACCCGCCACCGCGAGGTGCTCAACGACCCGCTGGTGCAGGAGCACTGCGGCATCCTGGGTTACACGGCCGGCCTGCTCGGAGACCCATCGGTCCAGCACCGCGGGACCATCGGCGGCGCCCTAGCCCACGGCGACCCCTCAGGCGACCTGCCTACCGTCATCAGCACGCTCGACGCCGAGCTCGTCGTCAAGGGGCCTGACGG
Source organism: Rubrobacterales bacterium (assembly GCA_038199875.1). Taxonomy (GTDB): domain Bacteria; phylum Actinomycetota; class Rubrobacteria; order Rubrobacterales; family Rubrobacteraceae; genus Rubrobacter_D. The sequence continues at coordinate 9,100 of JBBPYN010000123.1, read as the reverse complement.
GGAGCGGACGGTTCAGGCTGCCCACTTCTTCCAGGACTACCTGATGACGGACCTGGACGAAAGGGAGGTCATCACGGAGGTGCGGGTCCCGAAGCTTGGCCCGAACACCGGCTGGGCGTACAACAAGTTCAGCCGCCGCTCGCAAGACTGGGCCATCGTCGGTGTTGCGGCCGTCGTGGAGCGGAACAACGGCTCCATCGACTCGGCCCGCATCGGCCTGACCAGCATGGGCTCGACCCCCATCAGGGCGAGAGCCGTCGAGGAGGCGCTCTCGGGTGCTTCTCCCGACGCAGTCGCCGAGGCCGCCGACGAGGGCGCGGAGCCCGCCTCTGACGGTGCGGCCACAGCCGACTTCCGGCGTCACCTGGCCAGGGTGTGGACCAGGCGTGCCGTTGAGGAGGCCCTGTCTCGTTGAGTGAAGCAGCGAACGGACGCCGGGGGGCCCTGCCCCCCGGCGTTTCTCGTTCTCCGGAGCTTTCCGTCAGGCTCAGGGAGGGCGACTACCTGGCGGATGAGGGCCTATCCACCGCGATCTTCCTCGCCCTCAAGCTCGGCCGGCCGCTCTTTCTGGAAGGCGAGGCCGGCGTCGGCAAGACCGAGGTGGCGAAGGTCCTCTCCCGTGTCCTTGACACACCCCTGATCCGGCTCCAGTGCTACGAGGGCATAGACGTGAACCAGGCGGTTTACGAGTGGGACTATGCGAGGCAACTCCTGCACATCCGCACCGCCGAGGCTCTGGGCATGACCGAAGACCGATCCCGCTTCGAGGACGAACTCTACACCCGGCAGTTCCTCGTCAGCAGGCCGCTCTTGCGGGCGCTGGAGCACCACGGGCCGATGCCGCCGGTCCTCCTGATAGACGAGATCGACAGGGCCGACGACGAGTTCGAGGCTTTCCTACTCGAGATTTTGTCCGAGTTCGCCATCACCATCCCCGAGCTCGGGACGATAATGGCCGAGCGTCCGCCTGTCGCCGTCCTGACCTCCAACCGGACCCGCGAGGTCCACGACGCCCTCAAGCGCCGCTGCCTGTACTTCTACATAGACCATCCAGGCCTCGAACGGGAGGTGGAGATCGTTCGTCTCAGGGTCCCAGGCGCGGAGGAGAACCTGGCCAGGCAGGTGGCGCAGGCCGTCCAGAACCTGCGAAACATGGACCTCTACAAGCCGCCCGGCATCGCCGAGACCCTTGACTGGACCGAGGCGCTCGTGGCCCTCGGGGCCAAGGAGCTGGACGAGGATCTAATCTCCGCCACTCTAGGCTCGGTCCTCAAGTACCGCGAGGACCAGCAGCGCACGATGGGCGCGGCCCTCAGCCTGCTCGCGGGGAGCGGTGGTGCCTGAGACTGCCACCCCGCCCCCGATGCTTGACGCGGCCGTCACCTTCGGGCGCGTGCTCCGGAAGATGGGGCTCTCGGCTGGCCCGGATCGGGTGGTCGAGTTCGTGCGGGCGGTTGAGGAACTGGACGTCACCAGGCGCGATGACGTGTACTGGGCAGGAAGGGTCACGTTGTGCTCCCGTCCTGACCACCTGGAGCTCTACGACCGCGCGTTCCGTCTCTTCTGGGATGGGGAGGAACCACCGCGCGTAGTACCGCCCCCGAAATCCAGGCTCTCCTTGTCCGCGACCGAAGACTCAGTGCAGCCGCCCAAGAAGACGGTCGAGAAGGGCGAGAAGGGCGAGGAGGCCGTCAGGCTCCGCTATAGCCCCGTTGACTTGCTTCGCAAGAAGGACTTCGCCGAGTGCACACCCGAGGAGTTCGCCGAGCTGCACCGGCTCATGGCTGACCTGAACCTCTCGGGAGAGTTGCGAAGGAGCCGGCGCCTCGGGCCCGCGCCAAGGGGCCGCCGCGACGCCAGGAGGACCCTCAGGGACGCCCTGCGCACAGGCGGCGAACCTGTGCGTCACCGCTACCGTAAAGCTAGAGACCAGCCCAGGCGGGTGGTGCTGCTGTGCGACGTCTCGGGGTCGATGGCCTCCTACAGCCGGGCGCTCCTTAGGTTCATGCACGCGGGGGTCGCCTCGGGAGAACCCGTGGAGGCGTTCGTCCTCGGGACCAGGCTCACCCGCGTCACCCGCGAGCTCGGCGATCGGGACCCGGACAGGGCGCTCGACGAGGCTTCGCGGGCCGTCGAGGACTGGTCAGGGGGGACCCGCCTCGGCGACACCATCAAGGAGTTCGTGGACCGCTGGGGACAGCGCGGCATGGCCCGCGGCGCCGTCGTCGTCATCCTCTCCGACGGCTGGGACCGCGGAGACGTTACGGTGCTCGCCGAGCAGATGTCGCGTCTCGAGCGTCTCGCCCACAAGGTCATCTGGGTGAACCCCCTCAAAGCCGAGCCCGGCTACCAGCCCCTCGCCCGGGGCATGGCCGCCGCGCTCCCGCACGTAGACGTGTTCATCTCGGGCCACAACTTCGAGTCCCTGGAAGAACTCGCAAGCGCCATATCCGGCGTAGCGGGAAGCGAGAGATAGAATAATGAAGCTGGTCAGCATCTCAGCCGGTCAGCAAGAAGCTGAAGTGCTGAAATGCTGTCGACCGAAGGGAGACACACCTTGAACCCGGTAGTGGACAAGGTCGCGAGCTGGCGCGAGGAGGGGAAGAAGGCCGCGCTTGCAACCGTGGTGAAGGTCGAGCGGTCGGGGCCGCTTGGGGCTGGGACCTCGATGGCCGTGTCGGAAGATGGCCAGGTCGCCGGTTCCGTGAGCGGCGGGTGCGTGGAGCCAGCTGTGTTCGAGGAGGCGATGGCGGCCATCGAGAGCGGAGATCCCAGCTACCTCACCTACGGCATCTCCGACGATGAAGCGTTCGGGGTTGGCCTGACGTGCGGTGGCATCATCCACATCTTCGTCGAGCGGGTGGACTGGTGATGGTCTGGTCGCTCCGCTTCGCTTCGCTCCCGGGAGTAGGGGGATTTTCTGGGCGTGGTTCTTGTGGGTGAGTTGCTCTCGCGGTGGCATGCTGCCCTGGCGGAACAATCGCCTGTTGCGATGGCTACGGTTATCGAGGGGCCTGGGCTCGGGAGCAAGCTGCTCGTCGCGCCGGGGGATCACGTGGGGACGGCTGGAAACGTGGAGCTGGACAAGGCCGTGGTCGAGGCTGCGCGTGGGCTGCTCGAGGGCGGCAGGACCGAGACGCGCCACTTCGGGCCGAGGGGGCAGCGCCGCATGGAGGATGTGGCCGTCTTCATCCAGTCCTTCGCCCCGCCGCCGAGGATGTACGTGTTCGGGGCCATAGACTTCGCCTCGGCCGTCGCCCGCATCGGCAAGTTCATGGGCTATAGGGTGACGGTCTGCGACGCCAGGGCTGTCTTCGCGACCCGCGAGCGATTCCCGAGCGCAGACGAGGTCGTCGTCGCGTGGCCTGACGAGTTCCTGAAGACCGCAGAGGTGGATAAACGGTCCGTGATCTGTGTCCTTACCCACGATCCGAAGTTCGATGTCCCCGTTCTCGAGGCGGCGCTCGCGACGGAGGCCGGCTATATAGGGGCGATGGGGAGCCGCAGGACCCACAACAACCGCACGGCGCGCCTGAAAGAAGAAGGCGCAACCGACGAGGATCTCTCGCGCATCTCAAGCCCTATCGGGCTTGACATCGGGGCGCGCACGCCTGAGGAGACGGCGGTTGCTATCGCAGGGGAGATCATCGCGCTCAGGACAGGACATTCGGGGGGACGGCTCGCCGAGCGCCAGGGGGCGATCCACGCTCCCGAGCAAAGAGAGACCGCGTCCACAGAGCATTGAGCGACACCTACCAGGGAAGCTGGTCATCACCCACCGGCGGAGCAGTGCGTAGCGGGATTTCGGCTATCGTGCTCGCCGCCGGGGCAGGGAGCAGGTTCGGGGGCGGGAAGTTGCTCGCGCCGTTCGGGGGAGGGAGGCTGATCGAAGCCACCCTCCTCGGGCTGCGCGAGGCTCCGGTGGATGAGACAATCGTCGTGGTGGGGAAAGATGCGGAGGAGTTGCGTGATTTTTGCGAACCTCATGGGGTCAGTTGCACGGAGAATCCGGACTGGGCGGAGGGGATGGCTACTTCGGTGAAGAAAGGGTTGGCCTCCTGCTCGCCGGACGCAAGCGGCGCGGTGGTGCTGCTCGCGGACCAGCCGCTCGTGGGGGCCCAGGCGGTGGAGCGTCTGGTCCTGGCTTTCGAGGAGGGTGCCGATGTGGCCGTCGCCACCTACGCAGGGAGGCGGCGCAACCCGGCGCTCTTCGCCCGCGAGGTGTGGCCGATGCTCGAAGTGGAGTTGTCAGGAGACGAAGGGGCGAGGGGGTTCTTGGGGCGATATCCTGAGCTGGTGACGGAGGTACCGTGCGATGATGTAGCCGACCCCACCGACGTGGACACCGCGGAAGACCTGCGGCGCCTAGAGGAGCGCAGCTTCGCCGAGCAAGGCAAACCAGAAGGAGGCTAGACGATGAAGCTGGAGAACGAGTTTACGGTAAACACATCTATCGACGAGGCCTGGAAAGCGTTGAACGACCTGGAGCGGGTGACCCCGTGCCTGCCCGGGGCGCAGTTGACGGCCGAGGTCGGCGACGACTACGAGGGGACGATGACCGTCAAGATGGGCCCCGTCACCCAGAAGTACAACGGCACCGTCAAGATCGAGGACGCCGACGAGAGCGCGCACCGCGCCGTGATCCGGGCCGACGGTAAGGATGCCCGCGGGCAGGGCACGGCCTCAGCCACCATCACCTCCACCCTGAGCGAGGAGGACGGCGGCGTCCACGTACTCGTCGAGACGGACATGCACCTTACGGGTAGGGTCGCCCAGTTCGGACGTGGCATGCACAAGGAGGTGGCGAGCAAGATCATGGGCCGCTTCGCCGACTGCATGGAGAAGGAGCTTTTCTAGAGGGGGACGCCAGTGAAGATGGAGAACGAGTTCACGGTCGAGGCCCCGGTCGAGCAGGCATGGGAGACCTTGCTCGACCTCGAGAGGATCACACCGTGCCTCCCCGGCGCCGCCTTGCAGGAGGAATCCGGCGACGAGTACAAGGGAACGATGACGATCCGTCTCGGCCCCGTCACCCAGAAGTACAACGGTACGGTCAGCTTCGAGGAGACGGACGAAGAATCCCGCCGGGCCGTACTCAAAGCCGACGGCAAGGATGCCCGCGGACAGGGTACGGCCTCAGCCACCATCACCTCCACCCTGAGCGAGGAGGACGGCGGCGTCCACGTACTCGTCGAGACAGACATGCACCTGACGGGGAGGGCCGCCCAGTTCGGGCGTGGCGTCCAGCAAGACGTGGCGACGAAGCTCATCAACCAGTTTGCCGAGTGCCTGGAGAAGGAGATTATGGGCGAGAATACGAGGGAAGAGCCAGACCAACCCGCCGAACCGGAAGAAGGGACAGAGGAGGCCGTCAGCGCGAACGGTTCTGGCGCACAAGAAGCAGCTGAAGAGGAAGAGAAGCCGAAGCGCAGGGTCATCGAGCAGGACCACGACGTGGAGCCGTTGGACCTCGGAGAAGCCAGCCGCGATGCGGTCATTAAGCGCGTCGTGCCGCTCGCAGCCGGCGTCGGCGTGCTCGTCCTCATCTTCTGGCTCCGACGTCGCAGGACGAAGAACCGATAAAGCCGGCATGCGGAAGGATTGAACTTCCGCATGCCGCTCTCAGTGACCGTGGTGCCCGTGCATGACGGCGTGGCCCTTGCCGCGTGAGATGAGGTAGCGGTTGACGGGGAAGGCCGCGACGAACGCTACGGCGAGCGCGAAGGCGAGGCTTCCCCAGAACAGCAGGCTGCCAAGCCCCGCGTCCATCGCGCCCGGTATCAAGACGACGACGAGGTTGTCCACGATCTCCATGACCGTGATCGATAACGTGTCGGAGGCGAAGGCAAGCGGCAACACAGCGCCGAGCGCTATCCCCGAGCGCAAGAGCGGCAGCATCGTCAGCCCGTAACCGAAGAAGAAAGCCAGCACTATCGCGAGTACGATGGTGGCGACGTTCCTCCACCCGAACGCGCTCCCGATCACCATTCCTAACACCTCACCAATGGAACACCCCGTCAGACAGTGTAACGTCGCACTGAAAGCTGTTCGGTTGAGTGAGCTGTTCAGGGCGGCCATAAGGCTCCTTCCCGTACGGGTACATCGAAATAATTCTATACCCCTGGGGGGTATATGTAAAGGGAGGATAGCGCATCCCAGGGGCACCGCGATCCTGGCAATCGTAGGCCGCAGGCCGAAGCGTGCAGCGAAGCCCGAAGGGCGAAGCTATCCGTTGAGGATCTCGAAGACCTCTTCGATCAGGGCCTCCCTTTTGTCCGGGGGGAGGTCGCGAGGATGGATGGTTTGTTTGTCGGACTGGAGGTTGCGCAGGCTCGCCTCTTCGGCCAGGTACTGGTCGATAAGGCGTACTATCGCGTCAACCTTCTCGCGGGGCAGTCCGTCGCCGCCGCGGGTCAGTCTGCTCCACATTTGGATCGTCCCTTCCGTGAAGGTGGGCGGTGTCGCGGCAGATTATACCTTTGGGGTTAGCCGACGGGTCAGGTTCTAGGCTTCAGGCCCGTCGGGAGGTAGTACGGCGTGGGAAGGCGCGGTCTTCCGAGGGTACGAAGCCCTTTCCCTGTCGCCAGGCGTGGGCCGTTATGCGGAGTTCGTGGTCATCTATGTCGACGAGGTTGAAACTCGAGGCGCGTCCAGGACGGATGCGGTTCGAGATGGTGCCTGCGGTCGAGATGATAAGGCCGTGCGCGCCCCTCTCGATGGTGTGGATGGCATCCTGATGGTCGTGCCCGCAGAGGATCAACTCCGTGCCGAGGTCGGAGAAGGCGTGGAGGGCCTGCTCTGTGTTGGCGAGGCCGTGGCGGCCGGATAGCTCGCCCCTTATGGGGTTGTGATGGATCATTACGATGCGGGCTGCGTCGGGGGCGGCGTTCTCGAAGACTTCCCTGACACGCATCATGTCGGCGTGTTTGACCTGGCCTATAACACCGAGGTCCCTGAAGCGGCGGGTGATCGAACCACGCGTAATGCCGTGGGCCGTGTTCACGCCTGCTATGACCGCCCCTGACACCTCCAGTGAAGGGCTCAGGTCTTTCGAGATGTGCCTCAGGTACCTGGAGTACTTGAACTTGTGGGCCTGCTCCCTGAAGAGCCCGGCTAGGCCAAGGTTGCGGGCAACGGACCCGAGCCAACGGATGTCGTGGTTGCCCGGGATCACCACAAAGGGCGCCGTCTCTCCAAGCGAGTCCAGGTACGCGCGGGCGTCCGAGAACTCCCTGTTCGAGCAGCGTTGGGTCAGGTCGCCAGAGACGGCCACAGCGTCAGGCCGGTTCTCCACGATGAACTCTCTCAAGGCGTCGAGGCGCTCGGCGACTGCGGGCCGCCCGAAGTGCAGGTCCGAAATATGCACGAGGGTGGTCACGTAATGCGATTCTACCCGAACATACCCCTGCGACAAACTCTGTTGCCAGTGGGGCGGCGCACTAGCACGGCCTCGTGTATCTCTATTGAATGCTCTTCAGGAACTCATCGAGGGTCGCGTTGAACTTCTCGGGGGCTTCGAGGTTCGAGAGGTGGCCCGTATTGGGCATGGTCACGTGGCTGGCGCCTGGTATCTTCGCGGCCATGGCACCCATGACCTCGGGTGTGGAGATGCCATCCTCCTCTCCGCCGATGACGAGGGTCGGGACTTCTAGCTCGCCGAGGAGAGCCGTCGAGTCAGGTCGCTCCCGCATGGCGGTGAGGGCAGCGACGGCGCCGTCGGGGGAGTTCTCGAGGATCATGGCCCGCACGTTCTCCACGAGCTCGTCGTCGCGCAGGGATTCTGGGGCGAGCAGGCGTTTCATCTGAAGCTCGACGAGGACCTCGACTCCCTCCTGGGCGACGCGGAGGGCCATCTCGTTGCGGCTTTCGCGTATCTCCCCGGAGTCCGGTTCGGGACGGGTGTTGGCCAGGATGAGGGCGGATACCCGGTCGGGGAAGAGCCTCATGCACTCGAAGGCGACGTAGCCGCCCATGGAGACGCCGCCGAGAACCACGCGTTCCAGGTGCAGTCTGTCGAGCAGGCTGCGGACCCCTTCGGCATAGTAGCGGATGTCAGGCTGGGCCGGAGTACGCGGAGAGCGCCCGAAGCCGGGATAGTCGGGGGCGACGACGCGGCGGCTCCCCGAGAGGGCCTTCATCTGGCCCTCGAACATCCTGCCGTTCAGCGGGAAAGCGTGGAGCATGACGAGCGGGTCGCGCTCCCCTTCCCCAAGCTCCCTGTACGATATCGCCACACCGGAAGTCCCGTGATCCACTACGCTCTCCTTTTAATTAGGCTTCAGGTTTCAGCTCTTGGCTTCGTAGCCACGTGCCCCACGAGACCATCGCTACTACGGATGGTAGCGTTTTCGACGGCTGGTTTCCGCGTATGCTCTTTCCCTGAAGCCTGTAACCTGATCCCTGAAACCTGTGCATCTTCAGCTACCATGTCTTCCGACGGGTCCGGGCCGGAGGGTAGAGAGCATGTGGGAAAACCTGAGGAGTGTGTTGGAAGGGAAGGTCGTCCGATTGGAGCCGCTGGCGCGGCGTCATGAGCGGGGTCTCTTCGAGGTTGCGGGGGATGCGAGGATCTGGCGCTGGATGCCCTACGATCCCAGCGAATCCTCGGAGATGTTTCACGCCTGGCTCGAGGATGCCGTAGCCGCGTCCGAGGCAGGGGCGGAGGGCGCTTTCGCCACCGTGGACGCCTCTACGGGGGAGCCCGTCGGGAGTACCCGTTATCTCGCTCTACGTCCGAAGGACAGGGTGTTGGAGATCGGATGGACCTGGCTCGCGCCTGCGTACTGGCAGACCGGCGCGAACGTCGAGGCCAAGCTCCTGATGCTTGAGCATGCATTTACTGATCTCGGATGCCTGCGCGTCGAGTTCAAGACCGATGCCCGCAACGAGCGCTCACGCTCCGCCCTTGCCGCCCTCCCTGCGCAGTTCGAGGGCGTCTTCCGCAAGCACATGCTCGTGCGTGGCGGTGAACGCCGCGACTCCGCCTACTACAGCATCATCGACGACGAGTGGCCCGAGGTCAGGGATAAGCTCGGGCGGCGGCTGGATGCTATCCGAAAGGAGGCCAGATGAGTGAGGCTGGCGCTCGGGCCAGACGACG
>JBBPYN010000122.1:0-19356 GCA_038199875.1 Rubrobacterales bacterium | reverse complement strand
GGGGGATCGCCGGACCGATCATCATCATGTGCGCCATCATCGCCGTGCTCGTGGCGGCGGACTTCTGGTTGAACTCGGGCAAGATCCATCGCGGTGTCGAGGTCGGCAACGTCTCTCTGGGCGGCCAGACGCCGGCCGAGGCGCGCCAGACCGTCAAGGACCAGGTCGTTGGCCCGCTCGAGGAGATCGAGTTCGACGGCCCCGAACATTTCGCCCGCGAGGCAAGTGAGATGGGCGTGAGCTTCAACGTCGCCAGGACCGTGAATCAAGCCTACGCCGTGGGGCGTCAGGGCAACGTCATCGACCGCCTCTCCGAGCGCCTGCGCGCCTCCTTCGGTGGGGCGACGATACCGCCTGACATCGATTATCGTCAGGAGCAGGCCAGTGCCCAGGTTCGCGAGATCGCAACCCAGGCAAACCACGAGCCCAGAGAGGCCGACGTAAAGATCTACGGCTCCGAGGTTGAGGTTTCGAAAGGCCGCACCGGATACGAGTTGGATCCAGCCGCGACGCTGGCTAGCGTCGACGACGCCATCGATGACATGACCGGCAAGTCCAGCTTGAGAGGCGAGGTGCTCGACCCCGACGTCACGACGGCCGAGGCAGAGGCGGCGGCCAAGAAGGCCCGCGAGGCCCTCTCCGAGCCGGTCGTGATCAAAGCCGACAGCGGCGAGAGCTGGATGATCACGCCTGAAAAGGTGGGCTCGGCCCTCGAGGTCACCAGGCAGGACGGTAACATCGACGTCGGCCTGAACCGCGACGGTATGGACGGTGTTCTCACCAACGTCTACAACGACCTCACGGTCAAGACCGTCGATGCCAGCTACGGCTTCGACTCTAAGGGCGACGTGATCGTCAAGCCTGCCCACTTCGGGCGGAGCGTCGATGGCGCGAAGCTCCTCGACGACATACAGGGTGGTATCTTCGACGGCAAGCGCGAGTATCAGGTCTCGACGAGCGTCGATAAACCCAAGTACACTACCGCGGGCCTCGAGGCCAAGAAGCCGACCGAGCTGCAGGGCACCTACAGGACCAACTACACGGCGACCACAGACCAGGGCCAGACGCGGGTAGAGAACCTCAAGATCGCTTCCAAGGCCGTTAGCGGCACGTTCGTGGCGCCGGGCGAGACTTTCTCGATGCTCGACCACGTCGCCAACCTCGACTACTACAAGACGCACGTCATCGTGGACGGCGCGGAGAAGCTGGATGAGGGTGGCGGCCTCTGCCAGGTTACCTCCACGCTCTACAACGCGGCCCTCTACGCTGGTATGGAGATAACGGAGCGCACCGCCCACTACTCGCAGTTGCCCTATATCAGGCCTGGTATGGATGCAACGGTCTGGTACGGCGGACCAGGAACGGCAGACGACCTGGACATGAAGTTCAAGAATACCTCCGACGGCTACGTGCTCGTGCAGGAGAACGTCTCCAATGACGGGTACATCTACGCCAACGTATACGGTGTCCCGGACAACGTGAGCGTAAAGATGTCCTCAGAGCCGCTCTACAAGGCCGAGGACTCCTCTAAATGGGTCACACACTACACGAGACGAAAAGACGGCAAGATCGTCTTCAGGGATCAATGGAGCACCCCGTATGAGGCACTGTATGATGAGGAGGGCAAGAAGATCCCGGCCAACATCGTGCCGGTAGCGGAGATAGACGGAACGTACCTCGGGCCTGAGTTCTAGAACCAGAACTCGTCGGCGCTCTAGTAAATCTAGTAAAACACGTTACCCTTTAGCTTGTAGTAGAGACGGTAGTACGTGGGTTCGAACCTGTACCAGGCTTCAGCCCTTGCGTTCTTGATCGGTAGATCCATGCACCCCACGAAGTCCGTGATGTCTCCGCCGAAGCCAATTTTGAACCTGTAGACGCCGTAGTAGGGATCGTCTTCGTTGCGGTCTTCGGCTTTGGGGATGCCGACCATGTCGTAGTAGTCGATGCCACACCCTCTTGCCCAGCGCATCACCTCCCACTGCAGGAGGTGGTTTGGGTTGTAGGTACGCTTCTCGGTGCTCGAGGCGCCGTGCATGAACCAGTACTTCTCGCCGAAGTTGAAGACGAAGACGCCGGCCAGAGGCTTGCCTTCGTGCACGGCCATGAACAGGTGCCCCTGCCCCGCGTCGTGCATCGCCCGCATCACATCGTGCAGGTATTCACGCGGTCTCCTTATGGTGAAGCCGGATTTCCGCTCGGCCGTGTCCTCCATCCAGCCGTAGAACGTCTGCCAGGCCGCCTCGAAGTCCTCGGGCTCTACCACCTCGACGCCCTCCCTCGCGGCCTTGCGGACGCCGTAGCGCGTGGACTTCCTCATCCTCGCGAGTAACTCCTCCTCAGGAGGGCTCAGGTCAACGGTGACGGTGGTGTCGAAGTTGAGCGCGTAGCGGGCATCGCGAAAACCGATGTCGGCGAGCATGGCCTTCACGTCCGGGTTGCGCTCGTTGACCTCGGGTTCTATCTTCAAGGTGTGCGCCCCAGAGCGTCCTGCTACGTCCGCCGCGCCCCCGAAGAAAGTCTTGACGGCTTGCTCGTCTTCCCAAGGCAGCCAGGGGCCCTTGGAGCAGTACGCTAGGGCGCCTGGAACGGGCATGGTGTTGTAGAACAGGAACTGCCCCAACCCTGCCACCTCGCCGTCCTTTTCGAGCACCAGGCGCATGGGCCTCCAGCCGAAGCGTCGCTTGAACTCGCCCCACGCGTAGCTCTGCAGGACGTGGCCGCCCCCAGGTGAATCTCTGAGCCAGCTGTCCCACCGGGAAGGGGTGACGTCGTTGACCTCCCTGACCGTGTAAGTGCCGTTGGTTTGTCGCTGGCTCATGGTCAGACCCTCCGGTTGTTGGACGGCGATCTAACCCCGAACACCCGGTCTCGAGAGCGCCTCCTGGCCTTTGAGGACGTCTTCGGGCCTGCCGCCGGGGCGCAGGAGATGCGCCTCGCCCCGCCACAGCAGCACCTCGGCGGGCGAGGGGTGGCTCAGGAAGCCAAGGTTGGAGGCCGAGTAGCCGTAGGCCCCACTGTAGAACACGCCTATCAGGTCCCCCACCTCGGGGGCTGCAAGGGGTATGTTGTTGCCGAACATGTCGAGCGGCGTGCAGCAGGGGCCCGCAACCGCGACGCCCTCCTCTGCAGGCACGCCCTCCATGCGGGTCAGGTTGAGCAGCGGGTAGGCCTTCCTGAACACCTGCCCCATGTTCCCCGTCGCCGTGAGGTGGTGGTTCATGCCGCCGTCGGTCACGACGAAGGTCTTGCCCCTCGTCTCCTTCACGTCGACGGCCCGCGTGACGTAGACGCCGGCGTCGGCCACCAGGTAGCGCCCAAGCTCGAAGAGGAAGCGGCAGCCTTCGAGGCGCGCGTCGGGACGGTAGGAGGAAAGCAATTCTCTGAAGCCCTCGGCGAAGCTGCCGAGGTCGAACTCAGATAGCTTCTCGAAGTAGGGGACCCCGAAACCCCCGCCGAAGTCGATCATCTCGAGAGGATGGCCTGCGAGGTCAGCCGTCTCCAACGAGATCTCCAGAATATTGCGGCAGTGCTCGAGCAGGGGCTCTACCTCGAAGACCTGGGTCGCCGTGTAGACGTGTACGCCGCGAAGGGTGAGTTCGGTCCTACCAAGCGTCTTCCGTACGGCCTCACCCAGCTCCGACTGGTCCATACCGAACTGGCCGACAGTCCCGCCCATGCGCATCCCCGAGCCCATAAGCTGGGCTTCCGGGTTGATCCTGAGCCCCACCCCGATGCTCTTGCCTGCCTCCCTGGCTATGTCCGCGAGGCGGTCGATCTCGTTCAAAGACTCGACGTTGACGGCGAAGATGCCCTCGTCCACGGCGCGCCTGAGCTCGTCGTCGGTCTTGCCAGGGCCGGCGAAGACGATGTCCTCTGGCTCGAAGCCGGCTGCCCTCGCCACCGCCAGCTCCCCCGAGGAGGCGACCTCGGCACCTGCCTCCCGTTCCGAGGCTATGAGCTGGCATACTCCGAGGCTCGGGTTCGCCTTGAGCGAGTAGGAGACCTCCGTCCCGAGGGATTCGTGGACGCGGCGGACCCTATCGGAGATCATCTCTCCGTGGTAGAGGTAGAAGGGCGTCCCGTAGTCCTCGGCTATCCGGGAGATAGGTATACCGGAGGGGGCGAACTCGTCGTCTATCTCCCCGCCGAAGCGCTCCGCCAGGTCGTTGGCCTTATCCGTTTGAGTAAGCACTGCTAATCCCCTTGCGGTCGATCTTGCCTGAACCCGTCTTGGGAAGCTCGTCCCTGATAAGTATCTCCCTTGGCACCATGTAGGGTGGCCCGTTCTTTATGACGTGTTCGCGGACCCTGTCAAGGGCTCCCTCCTCGGCGCCATTACGTAAGGAGATCGCGGCCACTACGTCCTGTCCCACGGCCGGGTTCTCCACGCCGAACGCGCAGGCCTCGTGCACGAGCCCCGAGCCTAGGAGGAGGTTCTCGACCTCCTCAGGGCTCAGGCGGTAGCCCTGGTTCTTGATCATGGCGTCTTCGCGCCCAAGGAAGTACAGATACCCTTCCTCATCCCTCTTTACGGTGTCCCCTGAGTAGACGACCCGCTCTATGTCGAGTAGCTCAGGCGGGGCGAGCGGGTTCGGGCGGTACGCCCTGCGTGTGGCCTTCTCGTTACCCCAGTAGCCCATCGCCACGGTTGGGCCCCTGTGGACCAGCTCGCCCGGCTCGCCAGGCGTGGCCTCTTTACCCTCCCTGGTTATCACCATAATGTCGGTGTTGGGTATCGCCTTGCCGATGCAGTTGCCCTGCTCTGGAGAGGAGCGCCAGACCTCGTCGGGCGCCAGGTACGTCGAACGGAACGCCTCGGTAAGCCCGTACATCAGGAAGATCTTCGTCCCGGAGGGCTCGAGCAGGTTCCTCAGCTCATCGAGGTTGGCCTGGGGTATTCTTCCTCCGGTATTGGCCAGATACCGCAGGTGCGTCAGGGGGTTCTCCCTGAGTGACTTCGACCCCCTGATCAGGAGCGCCCACAACGGAGGCACGCCTGTGACGCCGGTGATCTCATGGCGGCGCAGGGCTTTCAGGAGGTCCCCAGGCAGCCTGGAGCGGAGCAGATACAACGTGGCGCCGGCCCGGAGGGAGGTCGTGAACTGGCTCATCCCTGCGTCGAAGTTCAAGGGCAGCGCGGAGAGGATGCGGTCCTCTGGCGTGTTCTTTAGGTACGTGGTGACGATCTGCGCGCCCACGACGAGGTTGCGCTGGCTCGTCGCGACGCCCTTGGGCATCCCCGTTGACCCCGAGGTGTAAAGGATGGTCCCGAGGTCCGACTCGGAGACCTTACTATCTTGCGTAAGGGGGTCGCCCTTCATGGCCTCGGCGACGTCGACGTAGGATGCGGCGGCCTGTCCTTCTGGCTTCGCGCCCCTGTGGAAGGCGGTCTGAAGCGTCCTTGGACCCAGTTCTTCGAGCTTCTGAGAGTCCCCGATCATGACCCTTATGTCGCAGTCTTGTGCCAGGTACTCGACCTGGGGCGCCTTGAAGAGAGGGTTGACGTTGACGTAGGCGGCCCCGATGCGCGAGGCCGCGAGCATCGCGACTATGGCCTCCCACGACTTCTCGACGAGCACGCCGACCCTGTCGCCCCGCTTCACGCCCGAGTCCACGAGCGCCGCGCCGAGGGCTGAGCTCTCGCGCTCCAGGTCCTCGTAGGTGTAGTGTGCATCGCCGTCCACGACCGCCGTCTTCTCCGGGTCGCGCGCCACGGAGTTGTAGAGCAGATCGTGCAGGGTGAATTCCGGGCGTGCGCTCACGCCGCTTTGCTCTCCACCAGGCTCGCGATGGCCTCGACGGACCCGAAGTTCTCCTCGTCGAACTCCTCGTCCTCCACGACGATACCGAAGCTGTCCTCGAGGAACACGACGAGCTCGACCGTCTGCAACGACGTCATGACGCCGTTGTCTATGAGCGGCTCGTCATTGGGGACGTCGCGCCCGCCGGTAACGTTCTCCTGGAGCCATCCGCGTATGGCGGCCCTCGCATCTGTGTTGCTAGAAACCATATAAGCTTCCTCCTTTATCTGAGCCAGAAGCCTGCTTCGCCGTCGCCGAAAGACATCGACCAGTTTGTAAGGTCGCCGGTCGTCTCGCGCAGGCCTTTATCCGTGAATTTGGTCAGCAGCTTGTGGCGCCTTCCCCTGCGGTAGAAGAAGCCAAGCCGCCCAAGGTCTGTTGACCTCGGCGAGGTGGGCGACTCTACGAACCTGTACCTTATTATCTGCACGCCCATCCGCCTGAAGGAACGTACCGTCTCGCGGAGCAGGGCCCGCACGACGTCCTGCCGCCCTGGGAGCGTCGTCAGGTCGAGTATGTATCCGTCCTGGCCGTGAAAGGCGGTCCTGAGCACGGCGTAGCCGAGCATCCTCCCTCCGGACCTCACCCCGAGCACGGTTACGGGTGCCTGGGGGGAGCCTGGACCATAGCGCCACCGCAGAAACGCCGCGTCCTTCTCAGCCGTGCACGGCACCACGGCCGCGACCCTCTCGAACAGGTCGTCGAAGGAATCGTCGAAACCTTCGAGCTGCTCGACCTCGAGGTCCCCCCCGAAGCCCCTGCCGAGAAGCTCGTCCACGGTCCGCAGCCCCCCGTTCAGAAGCCCCTGCAGCGGGTGAGGGATCGGCGCGCGCGGGCGCGGGGCCGGCGGCGCGATGTGCTCCTCCACCTCTTGCGCCTCGGCGCCAGGCCTGTCGGTGAACCCGCGGGCCGGCGCGAACTGCTGAGGAAGGTTGAGGAGCCGCCTCAGGGGTGCAGGGACGGAGGGCATGGGCAGCCGCGAGACGTTCATCAGCTTCGCCGCGTACTTGAGGTCGCCGACCACCCCGGCCCCAAGCCGCGTCTCGACGCCTATCACCGCAGGCACCATGTCGCAGACCACGCAGTTCTCGGCCTGGCGGAAAAAGGAGCGCATCAGCATGATGGCCTGGAAACCGTGCTGGGGAAGAACCATGTAGTCTCCAGGCGTGTGGGCGACGACCCTCCGGCCGTCGATCCTGTAGAACTGCGGGAACGCCGTCAGGTGGCCGACCACCACCCCCTCCTCCGTCACCGAAACCCAGCGGTATATCTCGTCCGACAGTGGGTGGTTCTGGTACCAGCGGTAGAGGGCCGAGTAATAGCCCACGTCGTGCACCTCGGGGAAATCCGGGTACGAGAGGATGCGCAACTGCGCGATCTCGTCCTCCATCTCCGTGCCCTTGACAGGCTTTACAGCCGTCTTCATCGACCTGACCCCGGTCCCACGCCCTCAGGCACCGACCGCAGGGAGGCCGTCACCGGCAGCCGTCCTTCATGTCCTGCCCTCTTTCTCTGTGATCCGTGGCGCAAGGAACCTTCCACTCTTTAGGGTTTTGTTCGGTGCGGGTCCAAAGGGCAGAGTGTAATGGAGCCATCCGCAAAAGCCAAACCGGGCTAGACACCGCTCCAGGGTCCCTAAACGGGGAGCTTACCGTGCCACAATATGTAGCGGCGAACGGGCTTGGGCGGTGTGGGGCAGGGGTATTTCCGAGCATTTTCTCCGGAGAGGTTGAAGGTTCGACCGCTTACCGTGATAATTAGCACCTGTGTGCCGCCGCGACCCTGCAGGGTCGGTGGCGCTAATTGGTATCGCAGGAGGGGCGATTACTTGAAAGAGGTAAGCAAGGAGGGTGGACCGCGGGCCAACCAGCGGTCCGACGGAGAGGCGGCGCAGGTGGTGAGGCGTAAGCCGAGAAAGAAGGGCTACGCCCGCAGGAGCTACGCCCGCAGACGCGGGGCTGCGTTCGTCGCCCTGGCCGCGTGTCTTCTGCTGGCCGTGATCGTCGCCGTCGATTATCTGGCCGGCGGGGACGACGAGATCAGCCGCGGCGTCAGCATCGGCTCCGTCGACGTGGGCGGGATGACCAAAGGCGAGGCCAGCAAGGCCGTGCAGGGCGACGCCTCCGCGACCTTCCAGAAGATCTCCTTCGGCACCGGCGGGGATGAGTTCTCCGTAAGCGGCGAAGACCTGGGCGTGCAGGTGAACGTGGCCTCGGCGGTGGACAAAGCCTACTCCGTCGGACGTAGGGGGGGCGCATTCCAGCACCTCTCCGACGCCTCGCGCTCGTTTCTGGGAGGGGTCGACGTTGACCTCGTCGCAGGATACGACAAGGACAAAGCCGGGAGCGCTCTTGGGAAGGCGGCTGGCGAGTTCGACCGGAAGCCCCAGAACGCGTCCTTCAGCGTTACTGACGAAGGGAAGGTAGAGGTCAAGGAGGCACAGAACGGGAGGGTCCTGGATCAGGACGCGACGCTTGCCAACCTCGAAGTATCCCTGGAGAACATGAGCGGACATGTTCCCATCGTCAAGGGCAAGGCACCCAAGCCGGAGGTCTCCACGGCCGAGGTCCAGAGTTACAAGCCAGAGGAGGTTATAGGGAAGTACCAGACGGACTTCCTCTGGGACTCGAACCCGAACCGCCAGTCCAATATGAAGCTGGCCGCCAGCGCCGTCAATAATACCGTTCTGGCCCCAGGCGAGGTGTTCTCGTTCAACAAGTTGACCAAGTCACTCAGCTACAAAGAGGCCAAAACCTTCTCCAACGGTGGCATCGGCGTCGCCAACGGGGGTGGGCTCTGCCAGGTCTCCTCGACGGTCTACATGGCGGCCAACTACGCCGGGCTCCAGATCGTCGAGCGTTATCCACACTACGCCGTGCTCCCTTACATAAAGCCAGGCTTCGACGCGACGGTGTGGTTCGGAGAGAACGGCTGGGGCGCCCAGGACATGCAGTTCAAGAACACCACAGACGGCTACATAGTCATCCGCGAGTGGGTCGACGACAAAGGCATACTCAACGCCCAGATCCTCGGCAAGGACACGGGCAAGAAGGTCGAGATGAGCACGGAGAAGATCTACGAGGATCCCGTCAAGGGGATCAAGTGGACCACCTACAAGAAGGTGACCCAAGACGGCAAGGTACTCCGCGACGGCTTCCTCTACTCGTACCGTTACAGCTTCAACCCGCCCGTCCCGGCCAACGCGCCGCACTACAAGACCACGGCCCCGCGGGTCGCGGGGTGGTCCGATCCCACGAACACCACCGGTTGGGCAAGCCCTCACTAGGACACCCTGAGCTTGTTTTCCCGCCGTAAGCTGTCGTACAAGCGTCGCCGTCGCCGGCTGCCGGTCTTCGTCCTGCTGGCGCTGGTGCTGATGGCCGCGTACGTGGCGGTCCGGACTTCAGACGGCGGCCTCCTCGCCAACGTTCCTGGTCTCCCTGGCAGCGACGGCGATTCGAACTCACACCAGACGCCTTCCCGGTCTCGCGGGGAGGCCGGGGGGAAAGCCAAGTCCGATGATTCCTCCGCCAAGAAACCCGGTAAACCAGCCCCCAAGGAGAGCGCGCCCGACCCTGAGCAGGCCACGCCGGAGGCCGCCGCGTACGCCGTCCTCGCCCCCGAGCTGTCGGGGACTACCCCTGAGAGCATAAAGGGCGTCTACAGGAGCAAGCTAGACAAGTCGTGGGCCTCCGTACGCTTCGAGCCTGAGGGCGAGGGGAAGCCTTTCGTGGTCTTCACCCACTGGAACGGTAAGTCGTGGAGGGCGGAGAAGTCCGCCCGCGCCGACGAGCCCGACTACGCGAAGAACGACGTGGTCCCGCTCTCCGGCGTGCCCGATGACCTCATCCAGTACCTCTATCCCGAGAACGTGTTCGCGGCCAAAGTGCCTGAGCCGACCATCGAGAAGATGGACCTCAAGCACCTTCCGGACGTCGCGGGGGCGACGTTCCCGTCTGCGGAACCGGTGATGAACGGCGTGCCAGAAGCGGACCGCGAGCGGGTAGAGAAGGTGCTCGGGGAGGCGCGGCAGGAGATCGAAGGCTATCACGGGATAGCGGGTCTCTACGTGTGGGATCTCGAAGGGGACCTTGGCTACGGGATCAGGCCAGAGGAGAAGTTCTTTACGGCTTCCATCATAAAGGTGCCCATCATGGTGGCCGTCTACCGCAAGGTGGACGAGGGGGACTTGAGTTTCTCGCAAGAAGTGGAGATCAAAGACGAAGACTGGGCCGCAGGGGCCGGGTGGTTGCAGTGGGAGAAGGCGGGGACCAGGCAGACCGTCGGCGACCTGCTGCTCTTGATGATGACCCAGTCGGACAACGTCGCCGCCAACGCCCTCGTGCGCATGGTGGGGGGCCCTGAGCACGTGAACGAGGTGGCCCGCTCCATGGGGGCCGAGGACACGTTGGTCTACCAGAAGATTAGTAGCGAGAGGGGCGCTGTTCCGGCCCTCGACAACAGGAGCACGCCCCGCGACATGGCGACCATGATGCAGAAGATAGCCGAAGGCAAGGCCGCGAGCGAGAAGAGCTGCGGGTACATGATCGACCTGATGCACGAGGACAAACTCGACTGGTGGCTCGACGCCGGCCTGCCCGAGGACGTGGATGCCGCGAACAAGGCCGGCTGGCTATACAGGGTCTACGACGAGGTTGGTATAGTCGAGCATGACGGCCACCGCTACGCAATAGCGATCCTGAGCAAGCACGGCTCGGCCGACGTCTACGAGGGTCAAGACATGATCGAGAACCTCTCACAAACCGTCTGGGAGTCGCAGACCCAGCAGCAAGGGAATTAGAGAAGGTTCCCTCGTAGGGGCGGGTTTCAAACCCGCCCGCCTCAACCCTTCCCGGCGGAACGCCGCCTGAGGAGGGTGGCGACGGACTTCAGCTCCTCCGTGCCAAGCAGGAAAGCCACCCCGAGGTAGACGGCGAGCGAGACACCGCCAACCGCGACGAGTACGAGGAGGCGCGTCGCGAAGTCCGAGCCCATCCCGAGGAGCAACGTTCCGATCCTGGCCACGGCGTACATGGCAGCCCCGGCGACGATAATCTTGATAACGGAACCAAGGAGGCGCCTGCCTTCCAACTGTCCCGTCTGCCTGCGCATCGCCGCGAGGCTCAGGATGGCAAGCACCGTGTAGGCTACAGAGAGCGCGAGCACCACGCCGGTAACACCCCAGACACGCGAGAGCCCGTAGGCCAGGGCGGCGTACAGCAGGAAGATGGCGACGTTCAACATGGCCGGGGTCCTGGTATTCTGCCGCGAGTAGAAGGCCCGCACGAGGTAGAAGTAGACCGAGTAGCCGAGCAGTCCAGCCCCGTAGACCACGAGTAACCTGGAGACAGCCTCCGTATCCTGCGAACCGAAGTGCCCGCGCTCGTAGAGCAGTCCGACGATGGGTTTGGAGAGTGAGATCAAGCCAACCGCCGACGGTATGACGACGAAGGCCATCGTCCTGAGCCCGAAGGAGAACGTGTCGCGGTAGCCATCGGAATCCCTGCGGGAGTACTTCTCGGAGAGCTCGGGCATGAGCGCGGTCGCTATGGCTACCACGAAGACGCCGTAGGGGAGCGAGAAGATGGTAAAGGCGTAGTTGAGCTCAGCCAATGCCTCGAACCCCGTCGCCAGATAAGCGCCGAAGAGCTGGAAGCCGACGGAGGCCGCAACAAGCACGACCATCGGTCCCGCGAGCCGTGCCGTAGGCAACAGGGCAGGGTGGCCGAATTGTGGACGCGGCCTGTAGCCGAGGGCCAACATCGTCGGGACGAGCGCAAGGGCCATGACCCCGACCCCGAACGTGACCCCAACCGCGAGCACGTAGAAGGCCAGGGTCCTGTCTGTGTCGACGAGCAGCGCGTAGGCGACGAACGAGCCGATTACTATCAGGTTGTTCAGCACTGGGGCGAAGGTCGGCAGGAAAAAGTGCCTGTGGGCCTGCAAGACGCCCGTGCCGATGGTACTGATGCCGTAGAAGAACATCTGCAGGATGAAGACCCGGAAGAAAAACACCGCGAGATCCTGGACCTCCTTAGCCTTCGCCGGAGAAAGACTCTCCGCCGACTGCCAATCAGTAACCAGTAGCACCAGTGGCTCGGCGAACACGATGCCTACTACCGAGAGGACCACCATAAGCGGCAGCACCAGCGTGAACAGGGCGTTCGTCAGGCGGCGGGCGTCCTCCTCCCCGTGCGACGTGATCCGGTCCACCAGCACCGGGATAAAGATCGAATAAAGTATCCCGCCCATGAAGAGCTCGTAGATCAGGCTCGGCAACAGGATGGAGGCTGTGTAGGCGTCTGCCACCAGCCCACCCGCGAGGACGGCGGCCTGGGCCATCCACCTCGCGTACCCCGTCGCCCTGGAGAGCACGGTCGCCACGGAGATCGAAAGCACCGACCTCATAATGGCGCTCATGTCAGCACGCTCCGGCTACGCCTGCGCTTGTCAGCCCGAAGGCCGTAGCGAGCTTCGCAGCACGCTACGGGATCTCCTCGGGAGGCATCCCGATCCACTTCTTGTAGAGCTTCTCGTAGGTGCCGTCGTCCTTGATCTCGGCCAGCGCCTCGTTGACGGGGTCGACGAGCGGGCTGTCCTTGGGGAACGCTATCCCGTACTGCTCGCCAGTTGGGACGGGCTCGACGAATTCGATCTCCCCGTCGCCCTCTACGACCTTCTTGTGCGCGGCCGAGATATCGTAGATCACACCTTCGACCTCACCCTCTCGTAGCGCCGTGAAGGCCTCGCTGATGGTCCTGTAGGGTTTTATCTCCCCTATCTGCCCGTTGTCGAGGAGCTCCTGGGCCTCGATCTGGCCCGTCGAGCCGGCCTGGACGCCGACGGGCGCATCGGCGAGGTCGGCGATAGACCGTACTTTCGAGTCGCCCGTTGCCAGGAGCGCCTGGTCGGCGTTGAAGTAAGGCTCCGAGAAATCTATCTGCTCCTCACGCTGCTTGGTTATGGTCATCGCCGAGATGGCGGCGTCGAACAGATCGGTGTTGAGACCCCGCAGGAGGCTGTCGAACTGGACGTTCTGGTACTCGACTTCTAAACTCTCCCTCTTCGCGATCTCGTTCATGAGGTCTATATCGAACCCACTCGGCCTACCCCTCGGGGAGAACTCGAAAGGCGGGTAGGCTATGTTGGAGGCGACCGTGATCTTCCCGCCAACGATCCCGGCAGGGCCAGTGGTCTCATCCCCCTGGGAGCTTCCTTTGAAGGACTCGTCGGTCCCCGCGTCGCAGCCAACCAGGAGCGTCAGCGCAACGGCAATGGCAACGGCAAGCACCGCAGAAAATGGGCTCCTCGGTCCTCCTGTCACCGTGAACTAATCCCTCCGTATTCCTGCTTTGTAGTCTAACCCAGCCGCGACGGAAAGGGTGACCGCGGATGGACCCGGCCGCCGGCGAGTTAGCTGGGTACGGCGTCTGTTTATGCGGGGTACGGCCCCTCCAGAGCCCAGCTCCAGAAAGACAATACTAATTACACGTCGTCATCAAATCAAGCAGGCCTGACGTTGCCGGGGAAATGGGCCCGTGCTACGGTGCCGCCTTACCTGAAATTGGAAGGGAGCCCAGCGCGTGGTGAAACTGGATGACGGACTCGTTGGTGCCATACGCGGCGCCGTGGAGGCCAGGCGCGGGGAGGCCGTGCGCCTGCTTCAGGAGCTGGTGCGCACCCCTTCCGTGACGGGCGAGGAGGGGGCGGTGGGATTGGTCGTCGAGCGCGCGTTCGGGGCGCGTAACCTCGATGTGGACGCCTGGGAGGCGACGCCAGGGGAGATGGAACCCTACACGGATCACGTCGGCGAGCAGGACTCATACGAGAACCGTCCGAACGTCGCCGGCGTCAGGCGAGGAAGTGGTAACGGGCGTTCGATCCTGCTCAACGCCCACGTTGACACCGTGGACCCGGGGAACCCGGCCGCGTGGAGGGAAGACCCGCTTTCGGGCACCGTCGAAGGCGACCTGCTCTACGGACGCGGCTCCTGCGATATGAAGGGCGGGCTCGTCACCCACCTCGTCGCCCTCGACGCCCTATCCGACCTCGGTTTGAGATTGCGGGGCGACGTGACCGTGGCGGCCACGGTGGGGGAGGAGAACGGGGGGCTCGGCGCCCTCTCTACCGTTTTGCGCGGTTACCGTGCCGACGCCGCCCTGATCACCGAGCCTACACGTCTCGCCCTCGTGCCTGCCCAGGGCGGTTCGCTCGTGTTCAGGCTGAAGGTCCCAGGACGCTCGGCCCACGCCGCCGCCCGAGACGAGGGCGTCTCGGCGCTCGAAAAGTTCATCCCCATCTTCGAGAACCTGCGTGAGCTGGAGCAGGAGCGCAACGGCATCCTTAGCCACCCGCTCTACGGAGGGGTAAGGAACAAGGTGCCCATCAACATAGGAGTCGTGCGGGCAGGCAACTGGGCCTCGACCGTCCCAGAGTCCCTCATCGCCGAGGGGAGGGTAGGCCTGATCCCAGGCGAGGAGGTGGAACCTTTCAAGGACCTCGTCTCCGAACGCATCGCCGCCGTGGCAGAAAGAGATCCATGGCTCAGGGAACATCCTCCGCAACTCGAGTGGTTCGGCGGCCAGTTCGCCCCCGCCGAGGTCGCGTCCGACTCCCCGATCTGCGAGGCCGTAATAGAGGCCCACAAGCGGGTGACGGGGGAGAAGCCGTCCGTGGAAGGTGTCCCCTACGGCGCGGACATGCGCCTCTTTTTACACTTCGGCGGGATGCCCTGCGTGATGTACGGGGCGGGCGACGCAAGGGTGGCGCACGCTCCCGACGAGCACATATGCGTCACGGACCTTCTGACCGCGACCAGCACTATCGCCTGCCTCCTGGCTGACTGGTGCGGCCTGGAGGGTTGGAGGGATTGAAGGACACGGCTATAAGGACGAGGATGGTCAGGAAGGGGATCGCGATCTTCCACACCATAATCGCGTTGTTGGACTTCGCCAGGCTGCCCACGCCCAGGAGGTTTATGACGGTGAATACAGCCATGAGTGCCACGACGATACCGAGCCCCGTCAGGACCTCCGTGCCTCCCTGTTCGACCATCATCCACGGGAAATAGTGAATCCCGTACGTCGTTACCGCCAGGACCTCGATGGGCGCCACCGTGACGGATCCGACCCACACGATTCAGCCGATCCCCCCGCCACCGGATACATGCCCCCGAGATCGGCGTGAACGATCGCGAGAACGAGCATCACGATGCCTCCTGCCACCCAGGCAATTATCGCCGCAGGGCCCGCGATCTGCGTGGCGACCAGGGGGGTACTAGCCACCCGGAGCCGATGATCGATCCTAGCGAGAAGAAGAGCAGCCCGAGCGTGCGGTGTAGAATAGCCAACAGGCAAACTAATATCTTGGAGGAGCCTTGGAGAGTCTTTTCGACGTCGCGGAGGGTGGCGAGGACCGCGAGAGACGCCTTGAAGAGCTCGCCCGCCAGGTCTCCGTATGCACCAGGTGCGACCTGGCGAAGAGCCGCACCAACACGGTCTTCGCGACGGGAGACCCATACTCGCCGCTCATGCTCGTCGGCGAGGGGCCTGGTGAGAACGAGGACGCCACGGGATTGCCCTTCGTCGGGAGGGCAGGCAAGCTCCTCGACGACATCCTCGCCGCCGTGAACCTGACCCGCCAGCAAATCTACCTGACCAACATCGTGAAGTGCCGCGCCGCTGTCGAGGAGGGCGGCAGAATGAAGAACCGCCAGCCGAAGACGGGTGAGATCAGGGCCTGCAACCCCTACCTGCAGGGCCAGATAGAGGCCATCAAACCAAGCATTATCCTCTGCCTCGGCGGCCCGGCTGCTAAGACGATCATAGACAAGGACTTCCGTATAACCAAAGACCGCGGCCAGTGGTACGAGATAAAAGGCGTCAAGACGATGGCGACCTTCCATCCCGCCTACGTACTTCGCCAGCGCGGCGACGACCTCGACAACACCAAGCGCCTGGTTTGGAAGGACATCAAGAACGTCTACGCCGAGTACCAGAAGGCGATGGAGGAGCGAGAGCAATAAGGGCTGACGAGCCGCCCTGCTCATAAAGTATGAAACGACGTAAACATTCTCATACCGTGTTCTGGTTTCGCCTGTTATAGTGCGTTCTTACAGTAGCGAAATCGTCGAGAAGGGCTCGTAAAGCGTGGTCAGCACAACTACCGGCAGTCGCATGATGGACAGCACCGACAGGGAGATACTCAACCGGATCCAGCGCGAGGTCCCACTGGAGCGGGAGCCTTTCGAGGCCATCGGGCGTGAGCTTGGGATCGCGGGCGACGAGGTGATCCGTCGCATAGAGACGCTCAAGCGGAGCAAAGTAATACGCCAGATCAGCGCCATCTTCGACACGCGCGTCCTCGGCTACGAGTCGAGCCTGGTCGCAGCCACGATACCGGCCCACAAGCTGAACGAGGGCGCGAAGGCCATAAACTCCCACCCAGGCGTCTCCCACAACTACGAGCGAAACAACGCGTTCAACCTCTGGTACACGGTCGCCGTCCCACCCGACTCCCGCCTGGGACTCGAAGGCACCGTAGACGTGCTGCACCACATAAGCGGCGCCCAGAAGACCCGCATCCTACCCACCCTGAAGTTGTTCAAGATCGGGGTCACCCTCGACATGAACATGGGCGCAACCGCGAAGAAGGAGGCGCCCCAGTACGGCGAGTCCGACCGCCAGAGCGCAGACAGGAACATCTCCGAGGATGACAAGGCGGCCATAAGGGCCCTGCAGGAGGACGTCCCGCTGACGCCACGTCCCTTCGACCTGTGGGGGAGGCAGGTCGGCCTCTCCTACGAGGATCTCCTGGAGAGGGCCTACGATTTGCGTGACCGCAAGATCATGCGCCGCTTCTCCGCGGTGCTCTACCACCGCAAGGCAGGCTTCAGGGCCAACGCCATGGGGGTATGGAGGGTCCCAGACGAGCGCATCGAAGAGGTCGGCGACGCCTTCGCCCAGTACCAGGCCGTCTCCCACTGCTACCAGCGGCCGACCTACGAGGACTGGCCCTACTCCGTCTTCTCCATGGTTCACGGCCGCAGCGTCGAGGAGTGCGAGAACGTCCTCGCGGCGATGGCCGAGGAGACGGGCCTCACTGACTACACTTCCCTGTACTCGACCCGCGAGTACAAGAAAACGCGGGTGCGCTACTTCACGCCGGAGATGGAGGCCTGGGAGCGCCTCTACGCCGGCATCTTGCGCTGATTTAGGCCTCAGGCATCAGGTTTCAGGCTTCAGGTCTTAGAGGGCGTTTCTATTGTTGAGCGCCGCTTTGCTCGTGGCGCTGTTCGCGGCGTTGCTCGCGGGGATCGTCACGGGGCTTACTGGCTTCGGGCTCGCCCTGATCAGCACTCCCATCCTACTTTTTGTCTACGAGCCCCGTACGGTCGTCGTGCTGACGGCTATCTTTTCGATCTTTATCAACGCAGCCGTAGTCTGGGACTCGTGGCACGAGGCGAGGCGGCGGCTCTCGCTGGCGCTCTTCGTGCCCGCGATTTTCGGGCTTGTGGTCGGAGCCTTGGTCCTTGGCGTGATCAACCCTGACTACGTGAGGCTAGGGGTCGGCGCTATCGTGCTCTTCTCGGCCCTGATGCTCGTTCGGGATGTCAGGCTGCCTGGGGCAAACACGCGCTGGGGGACGCTCGTCGCCGGTTCGGCGAGCGGTGCGCTCTCCACCTCGACCGGGCTCGCCGGTCCCCCGATAGTTCTACTCCTGGCATCGCGCGGCCTCCCAAAACACGAGTTCCGTGGGACCAGCGCGCTGTATTTCCTGCCCATGAGCATCGCAGGGCTCGTCATCCTGGCCGTCCGGGGCCTCGTGGATGCCCCTGAAGTTCCTCTCGGGCTCTTGCTCATCCCGCCCGCCATCGCCGGTAAGGTTATAGGCACGGTGCTTCTCAAGCACGTCTCAGAGAGCGCGTTCCGGGCGGTCACTCTGGGGCTGGTGATCCTGACAGGCACCCTGGGCATAGCAACCGCGGCGTGGACGCTACTTTGATTACCCCATCCTCGCGCCGATGCGGGCGGTGAGCGAGGCTACCTCTCCGCGTGGCATAATCTTCCGGTTGACCAACAAGAGGAGGACGAGGGTGGCGGTAAGAGTAGGGGCGCAGATTCATCCGCAGCACGCCAGCTACGCGCAGATGCGCGATACGTGGCTCAGGGTCGAGGACATGGGGGCAGACACGCTCTACAACTGGGACCATTTCTACCCGCTCTACGGTGACCCTGACGGCAAGCATTTCGAGTGCTGGACGCTCCTGGGAGCGATGGCCGAGGTCACCGAGAGGGTCGAGTTCGGGGCGCTCGTCACCTGCAACTCCTACAGGAACGCGAACCTTCTCGCCGACATGGCAAGGACGGTCGACCACATCTCAGGCGGGCGTCTGATCCTTGGGATCGGCTCAGGATGGTTCGAGAAGGACTACGACGAGTACGGCTACGATTTCAAGACGGCGGGAGGGAGGCTGCGCGACCTCGACGCCGCTATGCCTGTCATCGAGGAGCGGCTGGGGAAGCTCAACCCGCCGCCCACGCGTGAGATCCCGATCCTAATCGGCGGCGGGGGCGAGAAGGTCACCCTGCGCATCGTGGCCGAGCACGCCCACATCTGGAACGGCTTCGGGGACCCCGAGCGGGCGGCCCGCAAGAGCGGCATCCTCGACGACTGGTGCGAGAAGGTGGGAAGGAATCCAGCCGAGATAGAGCGCTCCATAACGATCAGTCCAGAGCAGGTCAAGAACGCCGACCAGTACGCAGATAGGGGCCTCACGCACCTGATCCTTGGCTTCGGCG
This sequence comes from Rubrobacterales bacterium, assembly GCA_038199875.1. GTDB lineage: Bacteria > Actinomycetota > Rubrobacteria > Rubrobacterales > Rubrobacteraceae > Rubrobacter_D. Next base: position 752 of record JBBPYN010000122.1, on the reverse strand, counting down.
GCCCTGACTACGACCTTGGTCCCTTGGAGGACCTCATCGCCTGGCGCGACGACTACAGGGAGCGTAACGCGGAAGAGGTAGCAAGCTGACCCGGCCCCCAAGGGGGTAATCCGGACGAGAAGTAGAGGAACCTAGGGTGGTTCTCATGTAGGAGCGGTTCGCGAACCGCCCGCGCTGATCGCCTGATCTAGGTCAGAGATCAAATCCTCCGCGTCCTCGATGCCGACGGAGAGGCGCATCAGGCCGTCGGTGACGCCCCTTGCCTCGCGCTGCTCGCGCGGGATGGCGGCGTGGGTCATGGTGGCAGGATGGGTTATTAGCGACTCGACCCCGCCCAAACTTTCGGCGAAGTGGAAGACCTGCGTCTTCTGCACCGCGGCGTAGGCGGCCTCGGCGCCGCCTTCGAGGGTAAAGGAGACCATCCCCGAGAAGCCGCTCATCTGCCTCCTGGCGAGCTCGTATTGCGGATGCTCGGGCAGGCCCGGATAGTGCACGGTCTCTACCTCAGGGTGGTCCTTCAGGAACCGGGCCACCGCCAGTGCGTTCTCCTCGTGCTGGCGCATGCGCACGGCGAGGGTCTTGAGGCCACGGAGCACGATCCAGGCGTCGAAAGCGCCCGGCACGGCCCCAGCGGCGTTCTGGTAGAACTTGATCCCCTCGTAGAACTCCGCGTTGGACGTCGCAACTGCCCCGCCTACCACATCGGAATGGCCGCCCATGTACTTGGTCGTGGAATGGACCACGATGTCAGC
>JBBPYN010000121.1:0-3423 GCA_038199875.1 Rubrobacterales bacterium | reverse complement strand
TCCAGGCACACGTCCAGGCCGTTACGAAGCATGTGGCATGACCAACTAACAGGGGAGTCCTTGGGTCGGGTTCCACTCCCGGACAAACGGTGATTCGGAGTTCATTTCCTGGTATCGAACGGATGTTTCAAGCAGCTGTGGGTTATGATGATCTATTTGGAGGCGAGAGGAGACACCAAACGAACTCAGCGCTGATGATCTTCCACTTTACGAGGATACTGCTTGACGGGGCCCTGCACCGAATTCTGTGCCAACCTACAATTCTCTCAAGATAGGAAAGATGAGAAGGAAGTCTCATAGGGCGCTTCGGCACCTTCTTCGGAGTTCGTAGGTGCGTTCGTGAGACTGCCTCCACGGAAAGTTATGTAAGCGAGGAGGGACACGCCAATGGACGCCAAGCACTCTTACACCGTCGACGGCCTGAAAGGATCGGCTGAGATCCTGGTGGATCGTTGGGGTGTGCCACACATCTATGCCTCCTCATCCGACGACGCCTTTCTCGCCCAGGGCTTCAATGCAACCCGCGACCGCCTCTGGCAGATCGACCTGTGGCGCAGGCGTGGGCTCGGACTCCTCTCAGAGGCCTTCGGCCCCTCCTTTGTGGAGAAGGACCGTGCCTCAAGGCTCTTCCTCTACCGCGGGGAGATGCGCCGCGAGTGGCTCGCCTACGGCTCGGACACCAAACGGGTTGTTACCGCCTTCATCTCCGGCGTCAATGAGTACGTGAAGCTGACGGAAGACGACCCCGATCTCCTCCCGGAGGAGTTCCGCCTGGCGGGCTACCGGCCCGCGTACTGGTCGCCGGAGGATGTGGCTCGCGTGCGTAGCCACGGTTTGTATAAGAATTTGGCGAGCGAAGTGGAGCGTGCCTGCGTCCTGCGCGACTTCGGCCCCGAGGTGGAGGCCCTGAGGCGTCGCCTGGAGCCGCCGCGCGAGGTCGTCGTGCCCGAGGGGCTTGACTTCTCCCTCTTCCCGGATGACCTGCTGCGCGTCTACGATCTCGCCACCACCCCCGTGTTCGGTGGGGATCTGGCAAGTATGGCGAAGCCTCCGGAGGGCTCAAACAATTGGGTCGTCTCAGGTTCGCGCACTGCGACCGACCGTCCCATCCTCGCAAACGATCCCCACCGCGTCTTGTCGGTGCCCTCGCTACGTTACGTGGCACACCTCTCGGCCCCGGGAATGGACGTCATCGGCGCCGGCGAGCCCGCGCTTCCCGGCCTCTCGATAGGCCACAACGGCAAGATCGCCTTCGGTCTTACCATCTTCTCTATCGACCAGGAAGATCTCTACGTATACGAGACCAACCCCGAGAACTCTGACGAGTACCGTTACGAGGACCGCTGGGAGCCGATGGAGGTCCAGAGGCAACGAATTCCGATCAAGGGTGGCGAACCTCAGGAGGTCGAGTTGAAGTTCACCCGCCACGGACCCGTCATCTATGAGGATCCCGAGAGACGTGTGGCCTTCGCGGTCAGGGCGGCCTGGCTCGAGCCAGGGATGGCTCCCTACCTCGGCAGTATGGACTACATGCGCGTTAAGGACTGGGATGGGTTCTTGGCGGCGATGAACCGCTGGGGCTCGCCCGGCGAGAATCAGGTCTACGCCGACGACGAGGGCAACATCGGCTGGAAGCCTGGGGGTCTCGTTCCTCGCCGCCCCAACTGGGATGGACTACTACCTGTACCGGGCGACGGGCGCTACGAGTGGGACGGCTTCCTCGACGCCGACGAACTGCCGGTAGAGTACAATCCACCTCGTGGTTGGGTGGCGACTGCCAACCAGATGAACCTCCCTGAGGGCTACCCGCACGAAGAGAAGAAGGTCGGCTACGAGTGGTACGCTCCCTACCGCTACGAGCGAATCTCCGAGGTGCTCAGAGGCGACTCCGATCATTCGCTTCGTGACTCCGTCCGCCTGCAGAACGATCACCTCTCTGTGCCGGCTCGCCGCATATGTGCTCGGCTGGACGACCTGCGGTCGGACGTCCCGAAGGTCGAGAAGGCACTGGAGATGCTGCGGGATTGGGACTACTTGCTCTCCGCCGACTCAGCGCCCGCGGCGCTCTTCGAGGTGTGGTACCGGCTGCACCTGCGGCCCGCGCTCTTCAAGAGGGCGCTGGAGGAAGCCGTGCCGCCCGAGAAGCTGGACGAAGCGGTCGCCGCAGCTACGCCGCTCGAAGATCTGGCGACCGATGCCCGGGCGGACCTGGATCTGCTGGAGAAACCCGGCGGGAGACTCGGTCCTGAGCCCGATAAAGCCCTGGCGGAAGTGATGCTGTGGAGCCTGGGACGGGCCATTGAGCATCTTGAGGAGATCTTGGGAACGGATTGGGAGGGTTGGGAGTGGGGGAGGCTACACCACGCCCTCCTGGCGCATCCCCTCTCGGCGCTTGTCGATGGTGAGGAGCGCGAACGCCTGAATGTCGGGCCAGCGCCGCGCGGGGGAAGCGGAGACACTGTGGGCAATACCGCCTACCGGGCGGACTTTCGACAGACCGGGGGCTCCTCCTTCCGCATCGTGATGGATGTCGGGGAGTGGGACGCCTCCCTATTCATGAACTCGCCGGGACAGTCGGGCAATCCGGGAGAGCCGCATTACGCCGACCTGTTCGAAGGATGGGCTACCAACGACGCGTTCCCGCTACTGTACGACCGGAAGAAGATCGAGGCGGCGGCCGAGCGACGAATCGTTCTCAAGCCGAAGGGATGGTAGACGAGCCGGGCCCCGCCTTCCGTCGAACGGCGAGAGCAGATTACCGTTAGGTTACAGACATAGAGCTAATATGGTAATAAGCGCCGTAAACCTCTTCGCTCGCCCGACGAACCCACTCTCGATCGTCCGCTCGATTACCGAAACGTAGAGGCTCGATTTCTGACAGATCCTGTTCGGCGGCGCCCCTCATTACCCAATTAGCCAACCAGCGACCGACCGCAGCCGAACCTGCTATACCGAGAGATGCGCAGCCAGTAGCAACGTAGAGGCCCTTGATGTCCGGTACCGGACCGATCAAATAATTGCCGTCTGGAGTAAAGGTCGTCAAACCTCGCTTGTATTCGGCGACCTCGAGTTCTCCTAGAACGGGGAAAATGGGGGCAAGCCGTCTCTGCGCCTCCGCCATGGTTTCGGCAGGTTCTTCGATATCCGCCGTCGTGAGCTCAGACGACACCGCTTCCAGTTCATAACTAACCGGATCGGGTTCGAAGAAACCGTAAAACGCTTGGTGTGAATCATGAGGTCACCACCCCATCAAGTCGGCGAAGGAAAGTCGAGGACGGCCGAGTTGCTCATTGAGCCAGATGCAGAAGTTGTGCAGAGCTACCCTCGCCGCCAATCGAGCACGCAAACCCTGCATCTCGTGGGGCCGCTCTTCCCAGAGCCCGAAAGCGTTGAACAGCTTATCGTAGACAGTCTCCACGATCT
>JBBPYN010000120.1:0-11143 GCA_038199875.1 Rubrobacterales bacterium | reverse complement strand
TGTGCTTTACCTCCTTTAGGTTACTTCTGGAAGTTGAAGTTGGCCTGCTTGCTGTTTACGCCGTCGGCCTTACTGATCACGAAGGCCTGGCAAACTGCGCTCGACGGCGCCTTGTAGTTGTAGATGAACTGGTCGCTGACGTCGTCGTAGCGCAGAGTCGTGTTACCGGTGGTGTAGTCCTCGAGCACATCGGAACCCAAGGAGTTCCAGCTGCCACAGGTGACGTTTTTGGCGGAGCCCGACATCGAGCTAACCAAGGCTTGCGCGGCCGCGTCGCTGATCAAGGCACCTGTGGCATCCTTGAGCTGCCACTTTATGGGGTAGGTTCTGCCGACTTTGCCGAGGTTGACCGCACCAGTTGCGGTGCCATCACCATCGACCGGCTGGAGCCAACCGAAGAAAGTGTACGAGCCGTTGAAGCTCTGCGGCACGGGGGGCGCAGCATTGTAGTTGCCGTTGCCAACCTGAGAGGCGGTGATGGTGCAGGGGCCGACGCCCGTGACGCTCACGTTGGTGCCGGAGACGGTGCAGCTACCGGAGGCCGCGAAGCTGACCGGAAGCCCGGAGCTTGCCGTGGCACTCACGGTGAAGTTCGCACCGACAACCTTGTTGGCGATGGTGCCGAAGGTGATCGTCTGGTTAGCCTTCTGGATGGTGAAGGTCGCCGAGCCTGTATTACCCGTGTGGTTGGCGTCGCCGGCGTAGGAGGCGCTGGCGTGGGCCGTGCCGACGTTGGTGTTGTCGGTGTAGCTGACCGTAAGCGCCTGGTTGAGTCCGCCCGCGCCGGTGGCGTGGGCCGTGCAGGGCTCGAGCGCCGAGCCGGTGTAGGTTACGGGGCTGGCCGGGCAATCGACCTGGACGCTGGAGGCGGCCTGGCCGATGGTCAGCGTGCTGCTCGCGCTGCCCTTATAGTTGGCGTCGTTTATCGTGGCCACTACAGCGTAGGGGCCGGCATCGGTCGGGTTCGTGACCGAGTTGGGACCCTGGCTGTAGGTGATGCTCACGTTCAAGCCCGAAGGATTGCTGGTCGTGGCCGAGGCGGACTTCGCCGTTCCGTCGTAGGTGTAGGGGCCGAGGCCGCTCAGCGCGACGTTGGCGGTGGCCTTGCCGACCGTCAGCGTGGCCGCGTTGCTCGTGGCGGAGTTGGATCCGTTACACGTGTTGCTGAAGACCGCCCTGTACTGCTTGCCGCTGTCGGCGACCGCGGGGTTGCTGACCGTGAGGGTCTTGCTCGTCGCCCCGTTGATGTCCGTCCAAGTCGCCCCCGAGCCGGTGACGAGCACCTGCCACTGCACGGTCGGGTTCGTACCGTTGGCGTCCGCCGTGAAGGTGGCGTCGGTGCCGTAGGTGATGTTCGCGTCTTGCGGCTGCGTCGTGACCGAAGTCGTCGCTGTGCAGAGCGGTGCTCCGACGACCAGGCTACCGGAACCAGTGGCGGCGAGGTAGTCGCCGTCGCCGGCGAAGTTAGCGGTCAGGGACTTGGTGCCCTGGGTGACGCCGGAAAGATCCACGTTGTTCAGCGTGGCCACGCCGCTGCCGTTGGTGGTTGCGGTGCCCGGGACGTTGTTGCCGCCGATCGCGAAGGTAATGTCCTTGCCCGACAAGTTTTTGTTGGGCGTAACGGTGGCGTTCTTCAGTGTCGCCGTGAGGCTACCATTGCTCGATCCGGCATTGCCGGTACCCGAGACGGCGGAGATGGTGGGCTGGGCCTTGTTGACGGTCAGCGCCCAGGTCGCGGGATCGGTGTACGTCGTGGTACCGGCCGCTCCGCCCGAGGCGGTTACGGTGATGTTGTAGGGAGATCCGACCGGGGTCGCCTTCGACGACGTGAACGTCACGTTCTGGGTAGTGCCGCACGAAGTGAAAGTGAGCGAGTTCGGGCTGGCGGTGACCCCTTGGGGGGTGTTGATGTTGACGGTTATGGGGTTGCCGGCTCCAGTGTTACACCCGTTTGAATCGGGATAGGTGTTGTTGTTGTTTGCTACTTGGAGGGTGTAACCGACAGTCGTGGAGCCGTCGGTCGAGATGGACCTAGTTTCGGCAGTCGCATCGATGGAAGTGTCGATGTTGTTCTGAACGACGTCGGCGAGCGCCACAACCGCCGGTACGGCAATCAGAGCAGCAACCATAATAAAGAGGAGCGTTACCTTGCTCCTCAGCATAGTTCGCATATCTAGAGATCTCCCTTCTCGTTGTTCGTACACGTCCCGTTCCTTGAGTCCATTCCTATCGCTCCTCCTTGCTTGTTGGGCATGGTTTCCGTGGTTTCCGTGGTTAGCTTCCCTATTCGAAGAACAGATTATCGGGTAGGGAGGGGCTACACCATCTGCCAGGTGGCCTTTTTTTGAGGACATCGTATGGCCACCTGGCATATGCCACCCCCCCTCTGGACCGAGTTTCCGGGTCGTCCTTACGTGCTTGCTGCTCCCTGTCTGTGTCTGATGTTAGGTACTGGTGAATGCCGAGGGGGCGACGGAGCCCGCCATCGCCCACGGGACTACTGCCGCTGTGGATTCCCGCTTTCGCGGGAATGACGGGTACGGGAGGGTCTCCCATTCGTGCCCGCCCGCAGCCTGAGAGCGTGATCCCCACCTTACGGACTCGGTATGATCCCGCCGTAAGGAACACATAACGTATAATTCGGTCCACGAACTGGCGTGTAACGGGGGATCATAATGCCCTGGAGAGCCAATAGTGCTTTTGGCGCAGGACCAGGGCGCGGGAGGTAGAAGAAAACAGGCCATGGCATGTTCCGCGAACCCGCCTTCGTGGGTGGGGAAGAGACAGGACGACGGGCTTTCATGAAACGCTCTTTAGACAGGCCCGTGCGTTATGTGGTGGCGGCGCTCGTCGTCGGGGCTGCAGTGCTTGTCAAGCTGCTGCTTGACCCCCTGACCGTGCAGGACACGCCTTTCCTGCTCATCCTTGGTGCGATCATGGTCAGCGCCTGGTACGGCGGCCTTGGACCTGGACTCCTGGCAACGGGCCTGAGCGCCCTTGCGACCGACTACTTCTTCCTCGACCCGAAGGGTTCGTTCACGGGCTTCGGCCCCGAGCTCCTAGACCCGGCCGCATTCGTGCTCGAGGGGGCGCTGGTCTGCGTGCTGACGGCGTCGTTGCGCTCGGCGAGGGATCGGGCCGAGCAGAGCACGCTGGAGGCGAGGAGCCATGAGGAGAGTTTGCGCGAGAGCGAGGAACGCTTCCGCTTTCTGGCCGAAAGCGGCGCGACGTTCACCTCCTCGCTCGACTACAGGACCACGCTTGCCAACGTGGCCGGCCTCGCAGTGCCGACCCTGGCCGACTGGTGCGCCGTCGACGTGCTCGAGGAGGATGGCTCCGTCGAGAGGCTCGCCGTAGAACATTCCGACCCCGAGAAGGTCGCGCTCGCCTACGAGCTGCAGGAGCGCTACCCACCGAATCCCGAGACGACGAGGGGTCTGCGCAAGGTGCTAAGGACCAACGAACCGGACATGATGGCTGAGATACCCGAGGAGCTGCTGGACGAGGTTGCCGTGGACCCCGAGCACAGGGAGATGATGAGGGAGCTCGGCTTGAGGTCATACATGATCGTGCCGATGGTCGCCCGGGGTAGGAGTCACGGCGCGATCACGCTTGTCTCGGCGGAGTCGGAGCGGCGCTATGGGGAGACGGACCTGAGGCTCGCCGAGGAGCTGGCCAGGCAGGCCGCCCTCGCCGTGGACAACGCGAAGCTCTACGAAGAGGCGCAGCGTGAGATCTCCGAGCGCAAAGAGGCCCAGATCCGTCTCAAGGAGGCCGAGGCCCGCTTCCGCACGCTGGTCGAGCACATCCCGGCCATGACCTACATGGAGGCCGCCGACAAGAGGGGGCAGAGCAACAACTTTCTGTACATGAGTCCCCAGGTCGAAGACGTGCTCGGCTACTCGTCCGGAGAATGGATTGCCGACCCGGGGCTGTTCAGGAGGGCACTCCATCCCGACGACAGGGCACGGGTCCTGGCCGAGGATGCCAGGACCAACAGGACGGGCGAGCCCTTTCAGATGGAGTACAGGCACGTGGCCAGGGACGGTAGGATCGTCTGGGTGCGCGACGAGGCCGTCCTGGTTCGCGACCACGAGGGAGGGGACCCTTACTGGCTCGGCGTGCAGTTCGATATCACAGACCGCAGGGAGGCGGAGCAGGCCCTCAGGCAGAGCGAGGAGCGCTACCGGACGGTGGTCAAGCAGGCCGCAGAGGGGATCTTCGTCGTCGATATCGACACCAAGCTCATACTCGAGACGAACGCCGCCTACAGGGACCTGCTCGGCTATACGGCCAAGGATATGCTAGGGCTCGGGCTTACCCTCTACGACGTCGTCGCCCACGATCGCCAGAGCATCGACTACTACATCGAAAGTATCCTCGAGAAGAGGGTCGAGTTTATCGGCGAGCGGCGCCACCGCAGGAAAGATGGGTCGCTAATCAACGTCGAGGTCGGCTCTAGCGTGGTCTCCTACGGCGGCGGCGAGGCGTTGTGCGTCATCGTCCACGACATAACCGAGCGCCGTCGCGCCGCCGAGCGTCTGCAGCGCAGCCTCGACGCCCTGCTCGCCCTCTACGAGGCAGGCCAGATCCTCAGTTCCAGCCTGCAGAGGGAGGAGATCGGCTCGCGGCTGCTCGAGATAGCGCACCGCGTCTCGAGCCTCACAGCCGCCGTCATAGCCGTCCCCGACGAGGCGGATGAGCTGCAGATCTGGCGCTCCACCGGCATGGAGGAGCCCTGGCGAGAGCTCCGCTCAGCCTCCGAGGCGGTGGTCGTGCGCCAGAGGGTCCTGGAGACGAGGAAGCATCAGGCCGTCAGGCTGCGGCGTCCTGGGGATGATGACGGGCCTTACTTTGTCGGGTTGAACCTCCCGCTGCTGGTGCGGGGCAGGCTCATCGGCGTCCTCGAGGCCTACGGCCCGGAGGCCCTCATGGAGAGGCAGAACGAGGAGACCCTGATCAGCCTCGCAAACCAGGGTGCAAGCGCCCTGGAAAACGCGCGGCTCTACGCCGACCTGGCCGAGCGCGAGAACCGGCTGCAAGACCTGATCAGGAAGCTCATTACCGCCCAGGAGGAGGAGCGCCGCAAAGTCTCCTACGAGGTTCACGACGGCCTCGCCCAGACGGCCGCGGGCGCCCACCAGCTCCTGCAGGCCTTCGCCAGGCGCCACCCGCCCGGCTCCGAAGAAGGCCGCAAAGAACTCGCCCGTGTCCTTCAGCTCGTACAGCAAACGGTCGGCGAGGCACGGTACGTCATAGCGGACCTGAGGCCAACCGCGCTCGATGACCTCGGGCTTGGCGCAGCCGTGCGCCTGCAGGTCGAGAAGATCAGCGACGAGGGTTCCCAGGTCGACTACGAGGAGGCGCTCGGGGACGAACGTCTGCCGGCAGAGGTGGAGACGGCGCTGTTCAGGATCGCGCAGGAGGCCCTCACCAACGTCCGCAAGCACGCCCCCTCGGCCCGAGTAAGGATCACACTGCGGCACCTGAACAACAGCGTACGCCTTCACGTGCGCGACTGGGGGCCAGGCTTCGACCCGGAGGAGGCAACCGAAGGTGGCGGGCCTGGCGAGCGCCTTGGCCTCTCCAGCATGCGGGAGAGGGTGGCGCTGCTGGGCGGCAGCCTGGAGATACGCAGCCGGCCCGGAGAAGGCACCGATGTGGTGGCGGAGATACCGTCTGTACAGGCGAACGGTAAGGGGAGGTAAGAGAATGGGGAAGAGAGCAACACCATCGGGGGGGCGCGCCTCCTCATAGCTGACGACCACGCCCTCGTCAGGGAGGGCCTAAGGACCATGCTCTCTGGCGAGGACGACCTTCGCGTCGTCGCGGAAGCCCACAATGGAGCCGAGGCACTCTCCTCCTGCCGAGAGCTACAGCCAGACCTCGTCTTGATGGACGTGAGGATGCCCGTTATGGACGGGCTCGAGGCAACAAAGAGGATCAAGAAAGAGTTGCCCCAGACCAGCGTGGTTATGGTTACCATGCACGAGAACCCTGACTACCTCTTCGAGGCGGTGAAGGCGGGGGCAGCGGGCTATGTGCTCAAAGACGCCTCAGGGGAGAGGCTGTTGGGGGCAGTGAGGAGGACTTTGGAGGGAGAGTCTCCGTTGAACCAGGAGCTGGCGATGAGGCTTCTGGTAAGGCTTGCCAGGGAGAGCGAGGGCGGTCAGCAGAAGGGACCGAAGGATGCCCCCGAGAGAGGCAAGCCCGTGGCATCCGAGCCCGTGCAGTCCAGGTCCGGGGCGGATCATGTTGGGGAGACGGGAGACGGGCAGTTGGAGAGCCTGACGACGAGGGAGGTAGATGTATTGAAGCTACTCAGCAAGGGGCAGACGAACCCCCAGATCGCCAGGAACCTGCTCTTCAGCGTGAGCACCGTAAAGGCGCACGTGCGGAGCATCCTCACCAAGCTAGGGGTATCCGACCGCACCCAGGCAGCCGTCCGCGCCATAGAGTTCAGGTTGACCACCTCGGGCGTCGACTAGAGAGCGCGCTTCGGCCTGCGGCCTCCCGGCGGAATACGCACAGGGCGGGTTTGCTCCCAGTTCGCGCCGCAGAAGGGTAGAGGATTCCCGTCCAGCCGTTCGCAGCGAGGGCTTCCCCGACCGCCTGGAGGCGCGGCCACTGGTCCCGAGAAGTCACCGGTCGAGGTAATCTCACCGCCGCGAGCTTACCGGTGTCGGACAGGTTGGCCACACCCTCGAGGTCGACCTCGAAGCGCCAGAGATCTCGTGGCATCTGGCGCACCGGAGGCACCGCCAACTCCGCGAGTGCCCGGTACCATTCTGCCCAGGCCGTCTGCTCGTCGGCGGCCAGATAGAAGCCTTCCACCACCTCGCCGCGTTGCCAGCGTCCATCGGCGGGCCGCTCGGGACGAAAAAGGGGAGTCCCGCCCGCAGGAACGTGGCGTAAGAACACGCCGCCGACAGACGTCGGCTCGACACGCTCCAGGCTAGGCTGGGAACCGCTCAGGACCTCAAGAGAACGTGGGCGACTCGAGCTCGGAGATCACACGCGAAAGCCGCCGGTACTCGCCGCTGGCCAGCACGTCGAGCGGCTTCTCGTCGTCAAGGGCGATGACTGGCTTGCGAAGCCATACCGGTACGTAGTCAGGCTCTATCACGCGCACCAAACGCTCCACAACCGCCGACAACTCGGCCAATCGTTCCGCCCGCACGCCTGTGGGCGCCCGCGTGCGACGCATCCAAGCCCCGACCGTGCTCACGCCGGCGCCAGTGGCCCGCGCGATGTCCCTGTCGCTCAACCGCCCCAGCTCCCTGATATAGATGGCTTCCCTCGTGAACGCAGTATCCATGAAGATAGTGTAGCACGAAAGTAGGAACAAACGAGTACATCATGGAAAGGCTAAGGGACCCAGCTTAGCTGTGCTTCTACGGCCTGCGGTCGCGGTTTGTGCGCAGGCGGACCCTGAAGAAGTCGAAGAGGACGCGGAAGACTGCGAGGGTGGGGACGGCGAAGATTATGCCGGCGAGGCCGGCGACTTCGCCGCCGGCGATGACGGCGAGGAGGACGACTATGGGGTGCACGTGGAGCGCCTGGCCCTGGATGCGGGGGGTCAGGAAGTTGCCTTCTAGCTGTTGGATCAGGACGTAGGCGACGACCGTGAGGATTGCCGTGGTGGTGTTTGACTCGAAGATAGGGGACCCGAAGACGAGGGCCACCAGGACCGCTGGTATCCCCCCGAGAAAAGCGCCGAGGTAAGGGATGATCGCCGTTACCGATACCCACACGCCGAGCAGAATAGCGTAGCGCACACCTAGCAGATAAAGCGCAAGCGCGGCGAGGACGCCCTGTATCATGACGACGAACACGAGCCCGCCGAGGTAGCGCGAGAGCGAGTCGCCGAAGGCCTCCCACAGGTCGCGGGCGTCGTGGCGGTAGTGGGTCGGTGCGGTCTTCAGGAAAGCCGCCTTCACCTTCCGTACGTCGACCAGGAGGTAGACCGCGACGAAGAGTATGCCGAAGAGCGTTACCCCGAAGTTGAAGATCCGTGGAATAATCCCCAGGAGGCTCCTGAGAAGGTTCTCTGTAAGGTTCTGGGCGCGATCTAAGAGGTCCGTGACGAGTTGCCTGCCGAACTCCTCGGGGTCTGAACCGGGTACCAGTTGGCGCTCGTTGAGCGCGTTTATGACGTCGAGCAAGAACTGGTTGGCCCTGTTGGCGATAAGCGGCGTGTTCCTAACGAGGGTCGTGAGCTGTTCTATAAGGAGCGGCACGAGGAAGAAGAACCCGAGGGAGATCAAACCGAGCATCATCACGACGGTCAACAATATCGCCAACCCCCTCGGCATGAAGTGCGAGAGCGCCCGCACCGGAAACGAGAGCACGATGGCGAGCGCCACCCCACCCAGCGCCACCGCGGGCACGGTAGGCGCCGTGTAGAGGAGTAGCGCGAGCAGGGCAACCCCCACTACAACGATGCCGACCGAAACCCGCGGAGAGACGAAAATCGGGGTCAGATAACCACCCGACGCAGATTTCACATCCCGCCCCTTGCCCTGCGGCCCCGGCCTCCTGACCCGTCTGTTCGCCCTCATCCTCCCGGTCCTGTATGGGTAAGCGTCTACGGGGATTATTCTACGCGCAAACCCGCCAGGGACGCCGGTCCGATCATCGCTTGTCGCGCTCCTCGCGTAGCAGGCACGCCCAGACGAGGGCCAGGAACGCCAGCGTCGAGAATACGGCCCGTACGCCGTTCCAGGAGTTCCACGGGCCCTCGTAGGCATCGCGGGCTTGGGAGAGGACTCGCGCTGGCGCGTCCGGGTCCACTGACGCGAGCTGGTCGTTCAGCGGCACGTTGACGGATGCCGTAAGCAGGAAGCCTCCCCCGATGTAGAGCAGGCAGGCGAGCGAGATCAGGCCCCGTCGACCTGAGGGCCGAATACCCAGGCTTAATACCGAATCCGGGTGAAGGGTCGCTACGTGGTTGCGTTAGGGAGGAGGTAGGGAGGTGTAGGGAGTCGTATTTGGTCCTTCCCGACTCCCGCACAACAGTAGACCCGAAGTAATCAACCCGATTCGGTATCAACCCGAACGAGATCTCGCGCATCTGCTACGTGCGTTTTGGGCGCGCTCCGGCGTGCCAGAAGGTAACCCCCCGTATCCAGGTAGTCCTTTTGCGTGAGGAATAGATCACGCATTTGGGCGATGTGCCGGGGGGCGTTTCGGGACTATAGTTGGCTTCAGTGCCGGGACGTACCCGACAGAGAGAAGCAAAGGGGGCGCGCAGATGTACTACGGGTTGGGCAGGGAGCGAGTGGCGCAGATACGCAAGGAGGTCGAGCACAACCGCCTCGAGGCACGCTTGGCCCGGGCCGCTCGGTCCGAGGAGGGCAACGTTACCCGTCAGGGCAGGGTTGCTCGTGGCGCCGCGCTCGTCACGGCGCTGTTCAGGTAAGGCTTGTTCTAAAGGTTCTAGGAGTACCACAGAGGCCGGGGCTCGTAGCAGCTCCGGCCCACCGCCGAACAAGAACGCCTAGCCTACGGGCGTTGGACATCAACGGTTGCGCAACTGGTGCCCGCTTCCCTCCTCGCGTCGACGATGCAGCGGTCCCTGCCCTTGCCCCCGTTGGCCGTGTCCAGCTTGTCGCCGTCTGCCACGTTTATCCTGTCGGAGCCCCCGCCGCCGCTCACCACGTCGGTGTCGGCGGTGTACTTGTTGGCCAGAACCAGGTCGTTGCCGCCCCTGGGGACGATGTGGTCGTCCTTGCCGTCGCCGATACGCTCGAGGATCTTGTCGTCGCCTTTGTCCCCGTAGCAGGGCAACACGTTCCTGCACTGTATGAGCTGTCCCTCGGCCAGGGCCACCGCAGCGAACAGCGGGACCAGAACCAACGCCAGGGCCGACACCAACATCAGCTTGCGCATGCGCCTCTCCTCTCTCGTCTTTGGGGCGCGGTCTAGGACGACCTTCTCTCCGCCCCGTTTTTCTTGCCGACGTGGTGAACGCTAGCGCGGATACGGACCAAGAGCAACCCCTAGAGAGCCTTATGGAGAGGCTCATCTCGAGCTATCCACCGGAGCGCGTAGAAGGTCCCTTCTCGGAACTTCGCCAGGATCGGTTTCTGAGAAGTTCGCCCCCAGAAGTGGCCACCTGGCAGATGCGCCTGGCTAGGCGGATGCCTAATCTACCCTCGGGGCGGTAAGAAACTCGCTAGAGCGCCGCTACCGAGGAAGCTAAAGTGCTTCGGGCTGTGTGCCGGAAACGGTTGCGCAGCGTTAGACGTGTAGACGGGAGTAATCCATGTACCGCGCAGTCGTCCTAACAACTCTCGTACTCCTATTGTTGGCGGTAGCCGGAGTGTCCGTCGCTCAAGAAGGCCGAATCTTCGCCGACGAGCCACGAGGATCGACCACGCCGGAAGAACAGACGTCCTTCGAGGCTACCGGGTCGGAGGACACAACGACGAGCCCGCCACCCGGCGCGTCTTCCGAGACAGAAGACCGCCAGAATAGTTCCGAACCTACGGTCGTCACTGAACCCACGGTCGGGGAGCCCGAGAAGTCCACCGTGGCTCCCGCAGGAGAGGAGACACCGACACCCGGCACGAACGACGTCGGTAAGCCCGAGCCTGCCGGTAAGGCCTCCGACCTCGTCGCGGGATCGGCCGAGATCGGGCAACACGGCAAGCCCGAAGAGCGTGGGAACGAAGAAGAGCCTGGGCGTGGCGTCGGCCGGCAAAAGGTCATCCTCTGCCACAAAGGCAACAAAACCCTCACAGTGGGCGCACCAGCGCTCGCTGCCCATCTCCGTCACGGCGACACCCGTGGTGTCTGCCAAGGAGAGGTTTCTGGCCCCGAACCTTCCGGAGAAGTGATGGGACCGGATGCGGCGATAAACGGTGAGGGCGGTGGCGGAGGTCAGGATAAGCTCGTCCTCTGCCAAAAGAACAAGACCCTCACGGTCGGCGCTCCGGCACAGGCGGCGCATCTGCGTCACGGCGATAGCCTCGGAGCGTGCCGATAACGAAGCTAGTAACTGGAGCTCGTTACCCGCGCCTGCTCCTTATTCACTCTAGTGTGTAGGCTTCGCCACCTGGCGAAGCCTACGCCGATTGAGGTTGGTTTGCTCGGACGCTGTCCCGTTCTGCGGTCAGACCAGGGCTCGCTATGCGTCCCG
>JBBPYN010000119.1:0-39234 GCA_038199875.1 Rubrobacterales bacterium | reverse complement strand
GCCCCGCCCGCTGAGCTCACGGCCGTTCTCGACTCGGTCGTCGGCGCAGCCGGACGCGCTGGCGTCGAGGTCAGGCTCTCAGGCCACGCCGGAACAGGGGTGACCTTCGCTGGTCTCTCCGGCGGCGAGGACGGGCTCGTCGAGGTCGTCGAGGAGGTGCGTGAGATCCGGCTGCGCAGGGGAGGCAGCGTCGTCGTGCAGGAGTCACCTCTCGCTGTCAAGGAGAGGCTGGAGGTGTGGGGTTCGGGCGGGGATTACCTCGGCCTCACACGGCGGGTAAAGGAGAAGTTCGATCCGGGTTACACCATGAACCCCGGTAGATTCCTGGGAGGCATCTAGTGACCGAACGCAATGGCGGCCGAAACGGTTCTGAGGACCGCTACAGCGCCACGGACGCGACCGAGCGGCGAGACCCCGAGGGCACGACGGGCAACGAGGCGATGGCCGAGGCTATAGGCGCCGGCAGCCCAGAGGATATCGGCCAGAGTACCCGCGCCGCGGGCGACTCGATACAGCAAACCATCGGCGAGGCCAGGGCCGAGAGCGGTTCCTACATGTTCCCCGCCTTCGACGACCACCACCCGCCTGAGAAGGACCTGATAGACGACTGCGTACACTGCGGCTTCTGCCTGCCGACCTGCCCGACCTACGTCCTGTTCGGGGAGGAGATGGACTCCCCGCGCGGGCGCATCTACCTCATGAACAAGGGCCTGACCGAGGAACCGATGAACGACGAGATGGTCCGCCACTGGGACCTCTGCCTCGGGTGCATGGCCTGCGTTACCGCCTGCCCCTCCGGCGTGCAGTACGACAAGCTCATCGAGGCGACGCGAGGGCAGATCGAGCGCCGCTACGACCGCAGGGCAGACGACAAGGCCTTCAGGGAGATGATCTTCCAGTTCTTCCCCTACCCGAACCGCCTGCGGGCCATCGCGGCCCCGATGCGTTTCTACCAGCGCTTCGGCGTCGGGGACAAGCTCCGCAAGGCAGGCATAATGCAGCGCATCCCGGCCAGGATGCGCGCGATGGAGGCGCTCCTGCCGGACCTGCCGAAGGAAGAGAAGATCCCCGAGCTCACAGGACCCGTTGGCGAGAAACGCCGTAGGGTCGGCGTCCTTACCGGCTGCGTGCAGCGTGTGTTCTTCTCCCCTGTCAACGCCGCCACCGTCCGCGTACTCGCCGCCGAGGGCTGCGAGGTAATAGCACCCAAACAGGGATGCTGCGGCGCCCTCTCCACCCACGCGGGCCGCGAGGAGGAGTCGCTGGACTTCGCCCGCAAGACCATAGACACCTTCGAGGATCTTGACCTGGACAACGTGATCGTCAACGCCGCGGGCTGCGGCTCGACGATGAAGGAGTACGGTCATCTCTTGCGCGACGACCCCGAATACGCCGAGAGGGCGAAGGCTTTCAGCGCGAAGGTCCGCGACGTCTCGGAGTTCTTGCAGGAGCTTGGTCCCGTAGCCGAGCGTCATCCGCTGCCCGTCACGGCGGCCTACCACGATGCCTGCCACCTGGCCCACGCGCAGGGCATCCGCAAGCAGCCGCGCCAGACCCTCAAGCAGATACCGGGGATGGAGGTAAAGGAGATCAGAGAGGCAGAGGTCTGCTGCGGGTCAGCCGGCATCTACAACATGGTCGAGCCCGAACCAGCGGCCGAGCTCGGCGAGCGTAAGGCGAACAACATCCTCAAGACGGGGGCACAGGTGATCGTCACCTCCAACCCAGGCTGTATGCTCCAGATACAGTCTTCCCTGAAGAGGATGGGCCACGACGGCATCCCGATGGCCCACCCCGTTGAGGTCCTCGACGCCGCCATGCGCGGCGAGCCGGTAGAGACGCTGCTCGACAAATAGCATGAGAGCAGCCCGCTCCCTCCTCGCCGTCCCAGCCACCCGGCGGGAGATGGTCGAGAAGGCGCTCGCCTCTGACGCCGACGCCATCTTCCTCGACCTCGAAGACGCCGTCGCCCCTGACAACAAGGCCGGGGCCCGCACATACGTCATCAGCGCTCTCGAGGAGCTTGACTGGCGCGGTCGTCAGGCGCTGTTCAGGGCAAACGCGCTTGACACGCCGTACTTCTACCGCGACCTGATCGAAGTGGTCGAGGAGGCGGGCCAGCCTCTGGACGCCGTCATGATACCGAAGGTGAACCGCCCCGAGGACCTTAGCGCCGTCTCGACCCTGCTCTCCGGACTGGAGCTTGCGACAGACCTGGAAGTGGGCAAGATAAAACTCGAAGCCCAGATAGAGAGCGCAGAAGGCCTGACCAACGCGGACGCGATAGCCCGCGCCACCCCCCGCCTCCGAGCCCTCCACTTCGGTCCAGGCGACTTCGCGGCGTGCCTGCGCATGCCTCAGACCAGCATCGGTGTGATGGACGAGTGGGACGCTGCGTACCCAGGCCACCGACTCCACTACGCCATGCAACGCATCGTCGTCGCGGCCCGCGCCGCCGGTGTGCGCGTCCTCGACGGCCCAGTCGCCGACTACGGCGACGAGGGAGGGCTGCGCCGTAGCTGCCTCATCGCACGCTCTCTCGGCTTCGACGGCAAGTGGTGCATCCACCCGGCCCAGATACCGGTCGTCAACGAGGTCTTCTCTCCCACTGGCAAAGAGGTTGAGTGGGCCGAGAAGGTCGTTGCGGCCTACGAGGAGGCCAACGCCGCCGGCTCAGGGGCGGTCAGCGTGGACGGGCAGATGGTTGACGCCGCATCTATAAAAATGGCGAAGAACACGCTTGACCTCGCAGACGGCCCCGGCGGGCTCTAATCCGAAGTGCGACTTGCGTTGACCAGTGGGCCCTGTGAAGGCGCGCGCGGCGGGTAGAATAAGCATCATGACCCAGATCTACGATCCACCGCTTGAAACCATGGCCAGGAGGACAGGGGCCCTCATCGTCATCACGGGCTCGATGTTCTCGGGCAAGACGGAGGAGTTGATCCGCCGGGTACGCCGCGCCCTCTACGCCAGGCGCAGCGTTCGGGTCTTCAAGCACGCCATCGACACCCGCGTGGGGCGGACCGAGATACGCTCCCACAACGGGGTTCCGCACGAGGCTTTAGCCGTCTCGATGAGCGAAGAGTTGCTCGCAAACGTCGAGGAGACCACGGATGTCGTGGCCATCGAGGAGGCGCAGTTCTTCGACGAAGGAATCGTCGAAGCCTGCCGGAGCCTCGCCGACGCGGGCTACGAGGTCGCCGCGACGGGCCTCGACATGGACTTCAGGGGCACGCCCTTCGGCCCGATGCCGAGGCTCCTGGCCGAGGCCGACGAGGTCGTAAAGCTCAGGGCTATCTGCGCCCGCTGCGGCAGGGACGCCTCGCGCTCGCAGCGGCTCATCGACGGAAGGCCCGCCCCCGTCTCCGCGCCCATCATCCTGGTCGGGGCCGAGGAGAGCTACGAGGCCCGCTGCCGCCACTGCCACGAAGTGCCCGAGGGCGTATTCCAGTACGGGCTCCCCGGGTTGTAGCTGACTGTGGCCAGCACCCAAGCGCCAGAATAATGCAGCGCAAGTACATAGTGCTCTTGATCCTGTTCTGCATAGTGTTGAACGCGGCCGGCTTCTTGTGGAAGCTCTTCGAGCCCATCCTGTTCTACGACGAGGTCGCCCACTTCCTAACGCCTTTCACGCTCGTGCTGATACTGGCTGAGGTCATCTACCGGAGTGGGGGAGACGACGATTTCTTCAACACGCCCCCGAGAGCCATCTTTACGGGTGCTGTCATCGGGTTCCTCGGCGCCGCTGGCTGGGAGGGTGTCGAGGTCATGATGTCCCTGATGGGCATGAGCGTGTCCAACGCCGGACCAGATACGATCTTCGACGTCTCTCTAGGCGTCGTCGTCGGCGCCGCCGGCGCGTGGGCCGCGGACCGCTACCTCGATCGCATCTTCGGACGATCCCGCACGAACCCTCACGAGCCGCGCGTCCGCTAGCACGGCGCCTTGTCAGCACGCTGCGACCTTTCAGGCCTCGCTTTCAGCTTTTCGGCTTTGCTGACTGCCTACCGCTCTAGCGCTCTTGGGACTCGTCCCATTCGTCTTCGACGTTATCCTTTACGCCTCCGGTGGCTCCGGATTGCTCTTCTTCTTCGACGGCCTCCTTCGAGGCGTCCTTGCCTGTCTTGCCTCGCTCCGCGGCCTCGTCGAGCTCGTCACGTACGTTGTCCTCGGTCCCGCCTGAGCCTGTGCGGCGTTCGTCCTCCGTCATTCGGCCTCCTTCCAGTTCGCCTCACGTCGGTCGTTGAAGGTCCAATCCATGCTACCACGCCGCCGGAGCGTGCTCGTCGGTCCGGTCCTGCCCCGAACGGCGTCGCAGCGGGTCGGACGGTGGTGAGATCGACGATGTTACGCGGGTTACTTTTCAGGGAACAAAGCAGACAAACCTATTGGGAGGAGAGGCCTTGAGCACTGTAACACTGATCTTGATCCTGGTCGTGGTCGTCGTCGTGGTTTTGTTACTCGCCCTGTTTTTTGCTTCGCGGCGGAAGGCAGCCCAGAGGAGCGAGGAGCAGCGGGAGCGGAGCAGGGACGAGTTCGGCTCCGAGTACGAGCGGACGGCCGAGGAGAGGGGCTCCGAGGAGGAGGCCGAGAGAGAGTTGAGGGAGCGTCGTGGCCGCGTGGAGCGGCGGGTCGAGCCGCTCTCCGAAGAGGCCCACGGCCGCTACGAGGAGCAGTGGGGAGAGGTCGAGCGGGTCTTCGTGGACAACCCGGAGAGGTCCATCGAGATGGCCGACAGGACCGTCTCCGACGTCCTTACCGAGCGCAACTTCGTCTCCGACGCGGGCCAGTCCGACGAGGAGACCGAGCGGAGCCTGGCCGTTATGCACCCCGATGTCGCCGACGACTTCAGGGAGGCGCGGCGCATGAGGGCCGAAGTCGTGGCGCGTTCTGCCGGACGTGCGGACGATGACACCAACGAGCGGTCTACCGAAGAGTTGCGGCAGGCCATCCGCAAGTACCGCGAGGTCTACCAGCGGCTCGTGCAACAATAGCGCAGCGCCGTGGGGGCTCTGGAACGGCCAGGTCTTCAGGCTCGTCACCATCGCAGGGTTCCAGCTCTCCTTCGTCCTGAGCCACCTGTAATAGAAAAGGTCGCGAAAGATGGCGATGGGTCCCCCCAGCGTGATCCTGATACATACTTCAGGCCATTTTTACCGCTATCCAGGCCGTAGGCCGGGACAGACATTGATGTACGAGTTACTATCGATGGCAGGTAACCGCGAAGTAGGAGGGTCGATGGCAACGTTGGTATGTCCGTGCACGCGGGGGAGCGACCTCTGGGCGGAGTTCTGGTGGGTAGGCCGGGAGTACAAGTGGATATTCTTCGACGACGAGGAGACCAGCGAGACCTACGCCGAGCAGGTCACAAACTGTCCTGGGTGCGGCACGCCCCTGGACCGTAAGAACCTCAACGCAGGGTCCTCTTTCGTGCCCCATAAATAGCGCACGTTGTCGGACGCTGGCTAACCCTTCTCGGGGCTGCGCAGCGCAGAGAGCAATAACAGCCCGACGCCAATGACTATCGCGGTGTCGGCGGCGTTGAAGATGTACCAGAAGCTGAAGTGGACGTAGTCCGTGACCTCCCCGCTGCCAAGGCGGTCGAGCAGATTGCCAGCGGCGCCGCCAAGGATCAGGCCGCACCCGAGCGTCGCAAGCCTGGATGGTCTTCCCGAGAGCAGCATCCAGAGCACGACGACGACGGCGACGGCGCTACCGGCGAGTAGAAGTGACCGGCTCCCGCCGAGGATGCCGAAGGCCCCGCCGTCGTTCTTTATGTAGGTGAGGTTGAGGAAGCCAGGCACGAGGACGATGCTCTGCCCGACCCGCATCGAACCCTCGATCAATGACTTTATCCCCTGGTCAGCGACGAAGACCACGAGCGCGACGGCGATGGCGAAGAGCAGGCTCGAAAGGCGGGTCATCACGAACTAGGATGCTCTCCAGGGCCACTCATCGGAGCTTTGATCCTAGCATACCGTCACCGCCCGATTCTCAGGCAGCGCACCGAACCCTGGACGTGCGGCGTTAGGCCTGACAGTGGGCCCGGCGGGTAGAAGTCCTCGAGCGTCTCGATCTCGAAACCGGCCTCCTCGATGGCCGCGACGGTATCCCTATTGGGGTGGCAGCCGCCCAGGAGTCGCCCCCAGAGTGGCTCTATGCGGTCCTGCCAGCGCGCTGTCGGCCCCGCGGCGCGCACGTGCTCGATAAACAGCAGCCGCCCGCCAGGGCGCAGGACGCGCCGGATCTCCCCAAGTGCCAGAGCTTGATCCGGAACCGTGCACATGACGAGCGTCGAGACCACAGTATCGAAGCTACCGTCGGGGAAGGGCAACGTCTCAGCCCCCGCCGCCGAGACCTCGACGGGGACGCGGGCGGCCACTACCTTCGGACCAAGCTTCTTGCGCATGTAAGGGTCAGGCTCGACGATGGTTACCCGGTCTACGTCGCGGTAGTGCGCGACGTTCGCGCCAGTGCCGCCCCCGACCTCGAGCACGGCGCCACGGGCTCCGGCGAGCAGTAGCGCCCTGCGTTCGCCCATCCACCTTCGCTCTGCGGAGGCAACCATCGGGTCGTAGAGCGCCGCGAAGATAGGATGCCCATCCTCCTTGGAGCCTGCTGCGTGGTGGTCGTGTGAACTCCCCATCGAGACCCCGAGTCTGCCACGTTCGGCGCTTCTACGCCAGCCGAAAAGATGGGCCCGGGGACCTACCCACGTTCGGTCCTGGGACCGATGTTGGATCGGTGGTTCGCGGGTACCTTATTTACGTAGATCGCAATGCGACAGAGAGGAGCATCAATGGAGGCCAAGGACCACAATTACGGGGTAGTCGAAGACGAGGCGGTCAGAGACGAGGCGGTCGGAGACGAGGTCGTCGGGGAGCAGGGTCCTGTGACGATGGGCACCCAGGAGGAGAGGACGGTCTCCGTGCTAGCCCATCTGAGCATCTTCCTCAACCTGGTCACCGGGTTCCTCGGGCCCGTGGCGGCTATGATCATGTGGCTGGTCTATCGAGACCGGTCGAGAAAAGTGGCGTTCCAGGCGCTGCAGTCGATGTGGTACCAGGTGGCCTGGCTGGTGATACTGGCCGCGGGATGGGCCATGACAGGTCTCCTGATGCTAGTCCTCATCGGGTTCCTGCTAGTCCCGGTGATGGCCCTGATCACGCTTGTGCCCTTCGTGCACGGCGCCTACGCGGCCTACCGCACAAGCCGGGACGGCGAGTACCGTTACCCGCTGATCGCCGACATGATCGAAGCCCGCTGAACATTGGCCAGAGAGGACCGGCGCCCCCGACCTATCCAGGTCGGGGGCGCCGCCCCGGACGGGACTCGCATCCAGGTGTTGCACCGTTTGGGCCTGTCATACGTATACGTAAGAACATTGGATACCCAAGGGAGGCAGTGATGCTGAAGACCAGGGAAAGTTCTCCGGGGCAGACAGTCCCCGATGCCGCGCCGAATACGGTGGGCCGCGACGTGACGGAGATATTGCTCGGCGTGTTGAGGAGCATCGAACCCTACGAGGCGTGCATCCTCGAGGCCGAGCGGGACGGGGACTTTGAGGTCGCCGCCTTCTTGCGCGAGTTGCGGCGCCAGGACCTCATCAGGGCCAGCGAAGCGACCCGTCTGCTGAAGAGGGCACTCGACGTGACGCGCCTAAACGCCGCGAAGGGGGGAGGATCGCATGTTGAGCTATCCGTTGGATCTTAGCTTCAAGATAGCCACGATCGGGACCCGCGTCAGGGTGAAGGACGCGACGGGGCGCCAGGTCGCGTACGTCCGCAAGAAGAAGTTCAAGCTGAAAGAAGACGTCAGGGTCTACGAAGACGAAGACCAGAGCCGCCTTCGCTTCCGCATGAAGGCCGACAGGATGCTTGACTTCAGCGCGAGGTACGCGATCAGCGGTCCCGACGGGCACCCTATCGGGGCCGTCGGGCGGCGGGGGATGAAGTCCCTGTGGAGCAGCGCATACGTCCTGGACGACTCGTACGACGCCGAGGCTGGTTCTATCCGCGAGGAGAACCCGTGGACCAAAGTACTCGACGGCATGATGGAGTCAGTCCCCCTCGGCGACGCCCTTGGCGGTCTGTTCTTCAACCCTGCCTACCTGGCTGAGCTGCGCGGCATGGACGTATTGCGCATCCGCAAACAACCCTCCGTCCTCGAGAGCAGCTTCCGCATCGAGAGGCTCACAGATTTCTCCGATGAAGATGAGGACCTGCTCCTCGCCGGCACTATTATGATGGTGTTGCTAGAGAGGGACCGAGGCTAGATAGGCCTGCCGAAATGCCCTTCCCGGAAGCCCGCCACCCGGTTGGTGAGCGCGTTCCTTGATCGCCCCGATCGTTTTCGTGTCCATGCACTCCACCACCGCGGGTGCGCGATGTTGACACATATGGTGCTAAAGCATATGCTTTTTGGGCAGCGCTATCCTGGCCGTGCTCGGCGATGACCGGAGCAAATGCCATCGGCTCGCCGTTTAAAGGCTGAGGATTAGCAGGCAGGCTGCGGGTACGTCGGGATGTGCTCCCTGGCAGATTCGACGGCTTTGACGGGAGACTCGAGAGGAGAGAAGTGAGCATTACCGGTCCCGACGGCGCAACGGCCTGGCGTCGTCGCCGAACTCCCCAACACCCACGCGCGTTCCCTGAGCCGACCGTGGAGGGCTTCTTCTGCGTCGATCCTAAAGGGCGCTGCGCCTTTGCCAGCGAGTCGGTGGGCCGGATGCTCGGCTACGAGCCCGGGGAGATGTTGGGTGCTGACGTGCGCATACTCGAATTCCACGCCTGCCAGAATGACACTTCCGATCCCGAACTCCTGTGCCCCGTACACGCGACGCTCCGAACCGGAGGGGCCTACCGTGCGGAGCGCGCCATCTTTTGGCGCAAGGACGGAACCCCCCTTTACGCCGGGTGCTCATCCCAACCTATTATCGAAGACGGTGAGGCTCGGGGCGCGGCCGTAACCATCGTTGGCTCGGGCGAGAGCCAGCGTACCGAAGAGTTGGATTCTCGGTGGGCCGCCATGCTGGAAGCGACGACGGACTTCGTCGGGATGGCCGACGCCGACGGGCGCGTGCTCTTCGTCAACCGGGCCGGGCGAGAGATGGTGGGCGCCGGAGTGGACGAGGATCTGTCGGGCACGGCGATAGCCAGATATCATCCGCGGTGGGCAGCCGAGGTCGTGCTTGGAGAAGGTATCCCGACCGCCTTGCGCGAGGGGACGTGGAGCGGTGAGACAGCGCTGCTCTCGTATGATGGGCGGGAGATACCCGTCTCGCAGGTGATCCTCGCCCACAGGACCCCCGATGGTAAGGTCAGGTTCCTCTCCACCACCGCCCGCGATATAACGGACCGCAAGCGTGCGGAGGAGGAGCGTGAGCGGCTATTCGAGGAGTCGGAGCGGCGTGCTGCCGAGCTGGACGCCGTGATCCACGCTATACCCGACGCGGTCTACGTGGGGGACGCGTCAGGCATAAGGATCTGCAACGACGCGGCCCTCAAGATGCTTGGGTTCGGGAGTGTCGCCGAGCTGAATCAGAGCGTCAACATACTCTCCGACAGGCTCCAGAACCGCTTCGCCGCCACAGGACAGCGCATCCTCCCCGAAGAGGAACCTTTCGTACGAGCCCTGAGGGGTGAGACCGTGGTCGAGGAGGTCATCGCACGCCACCTGGGTACGGGGCACGATGTCATCGTGAGGTGCGCAGCGGCGCCGATCTTACGCGAGGGGGAGATCATGGGCGCGGTCGCCGTCAACACCGACATCACCGGACGCAAGCTCGTCGAAGAGCGGCTCCGCTACCAGGCCCGCCTGCTTGAGAACGTACAGGATGCCGTCATCGCCACTGACGAGCAGTTCGTCGTGAAGGCCTGGAACAGGGGGGCGGAGGAGATGTACGGGTGGACGGCTGAGGAGGCACTGGGACGATATGTCGGGGAGGTCATCGATCCTGAGATCACCGAGGAGCAGAGGTCCGAGGCACGCAGGGAGCTGATCGAGACGGGCTGGTCCCGCAACGAGCTGATCACCCACCGTAAGGATGGCGCGGCCGTCTATATCGAAGGGGTCACCGCCGCTGTACGCGGAGAGCAGGGCCGGATCACCGGCTACTTGAGTATCAACCGGGATGTGACCAAACGCAAGGAGACCGAGGAGGCGCTGCAAGAATCCCACCGTCGGATCGAACGCGTTCTGGAGAGTTTCAGCGATGCCTTCTTCGCCGTAGACCGCGAGTGGCGCTTCACCTACATCAACGAGCGGGCATTGCGCCGGATGCAAAGGGCGAGACGTGCAAGACCGAAGCGCCCGGAGCCGCGGCGCGAAGACTTCCTGGGGAAGAACCTGTGGGAAGAGTTTCCAGGACTCGTCGGCACCGTGTTCGAGCAGAAGTACCGCGAAGCCTGGCGCGAGCAGAAGACCGCGGAGTTCGAGGTGAGGAGTGCGCCGGGTGAGGGGACGAGGGTGAGCGTGAAGGCGCCCGCGGGATCCTAGGCAGTCCTGCCTTTGGAGGTCCCTGGGTTGAGGTCCTCGAGGTCTACGAGCCCCTTGCGGATGGCGTAGAGGACGGCCTGCGTGCGGTCAAAGACGTGGAGTTTGGCGTAGATGTTGGAGGCGTGGTTGCGCACGGTCTTCTCCGTAATGCCGAGATCGCGGGCTATCTCCTTGTTGTTCTTGCCCCTGGCGAACGCCCTTACGATCTCGAACTCCCTGCCGGTCAAGGGCGGCGCGATGTCCCGGTGCTCGGCTCGGATGCCTTCGAAGGTCGACAGCATCTTCTGGGCTACGTCAGGGGCCATAATGGTGTCTCCTGCGTGGACCGCGCGGATCGCGCGCGAGAGGTCTTCGGGGGTGCAGTCCTTGAGAATGTACCCCCTTGCCCCGGCCTTGATGGCCTGGAAGACGTGGGCGTCGTCGGCGTGCACCGTGGGGATCAGGATCTTGACCCTGGGAGAGAGATCCCTGAGCTCGCGCGTGGCGCTCAACCCGTCAACGCGCGGCATGGAGAGGTCCATGAGGGCCACATCGGGTTCCTCTCCCAGGCACATCGCGACGGCCTCCTCACCATCGTGCGCCTCGCCGACGACCTCCATGTCGGGCTGGGCGTCGACGACCCTGGCCAGCATGCTCGCGAAGAGACGCTGATCGTCGACGATCATGACGCGGATCTTGTCTACGTCATCCAGGACCTTGCCTCCTCGTAGATCTCATCGCTTCACCCATCTTGACACGTGGAGCAGCCAAAATCGAGGCCGACGTCCCATGGAGGGGGGAAGAGGAACGCAGACCTTCTCACGGCTGATTATCCCCTGAATGACCTTCTATGACCATCGGCCTCTTGTCCGACCAGGACCGGGACATCTGTCCCATAAATCGTCCTTGCGTGTTCCGTGATCGAGCCCGCAGGACGCGCGAGGGTACGCCCCCTGGCTTGCCTCGATAACAGGCACTCGTTCGAAACCGTTGCATCCCTTTCGGAGGATCTCATCGCCGCCCTGGGACGGGTGTCAGGGTCGCGGCTGGGCGAGCGTCCCGCGTTCCTACGGGCAATTCGTCACGAACGCACCTCGAACCTCTACACAGGTGGGTGGAGGACCGCTACAGTTGGTCCGTTCGGCCTGGTCTCCAGGCAGTATAGGAGGGACCGGACAAGAGGGACAGAGACCGCCCCGGTGCGGCGTTCAGTAGGAGGTTGTAGGGTGCCAAAAGGAAGGTTCCATCCGGACGAGGTGGTCGCTCGACGACGAGTGCCCGGTGAAGACGAAGCGGGGAGGAGGTCGCTGGACCGGGACGGATGGTCCATCCGGCCAGGGCAAAGGCGAGGGGCTTAGGTGAAATCAGAGGAAGCCCGACCGGGTGTGTCGGTCAGGGTACTGGACGCGGCGAAGCGGGGCGGCAGGGGGCGCATCGGCACGATAGAGCGCACCTATGGCCATCCCAGCTATCTGGCGATGGAGGTGCGCTTCGAGGATGGGAGCGTGGAGCTGTACTGGTATCACGAACTGCAGCGAATCGCGGAGTATGCGGACGGGGCGAAGGGCAAGCAAGAGAGCAGGCGGCCCTCGCCGTCTAGCGATCGAATCCCGGATCGGCAAGCATCTGCGGGGTATGTGCGGCCGAGAATCCGGTAGACCAGGGAGAGCGGTCCCCGCCCGGCATCTGCCGCATTCCGTCGGGACGGCGAGGCGACGAACGCGCCAATCCGAGGCGGCGCTTTCCGGGCGCATGCGGCCTGCCGAATGGGCTCCGGAACCGGCGCACGTACCATACTGGCTGATCGTAGGGCGAGAGCAGTACGCGGCCAGGCCCCTGATTCTCCGCCGGATCGGCGACCAGGGGACCCTACCGGTCTTCGGTCGCGAGGAAGAAGCCCTATCCTTTCTCCGGCACGCGGGTTTCGGGGGCGAGTGGAGGGTCAGCAAAACCTCCGCTGCGGAGCTCGTCTTGTGGCTTCTCGGGACGCCTGCGAAAGTAGGGCGGATCGCACTCGATCCGCCACCTGACCAGGACATCCGTTGGGTGCTCGAGCTGGTCAGCGTCAAGCGCGAAGTGTTCCTCAGATCGATCACGGGTTCGGCGGAGGGCTCCCCTCGTTGACTCGTTCCCGACAATGAGGCCAGACCGATTTCGTCGTGAAGATGGGGGTGTTCTAGCACGATCCTCGTTCTTCGTGGTAACGGATCCCAGCGAGCCAAGGAAGTGGCCGAACGTGCTACGTTGGCGCGCGGACCATGACCCGTAAGAGGTGCTCTATGGCCTCCGCGGGGTCGTCGGCGAAGCCTGTGTGGACCGGGGAGGGCTGCACCACGGTGCTGCGGGGCGCGACGAGCCACCCGAAGCGCTGGCCCAAGGGCAGAAGGCCTACGGCTCCAGCCTCGGGGCCGCCCTCGCACACCCTGCGCGCGACCTCGAGGTGTGCGAGTACGGTCTGGGGGTCGAGGTTGGGGTCGAGCGCCCGCAGGCGTTCGGGGTCGAGGTTGATGCGCGCGTCGAGGTACTTCGCGTCCTGGCAGTAGAGGACTACACCCGCGTTTATGAACTCCCCGCGCTCTACACGCGGCACAACTCGCAGGAGGGCATACTCGAAGAGGCTCATCGCGCGGCCTCCTCAAGCGCCCCGACCCAGTCCCTCGGTTCCCGCAGACGGGCCTCCAGGTAGGTGAGGTAGGCGGAGCGCACCTCTTCGGCGCCAGCGAAGCCTGGCTCGTCGGTGAGCCACTCGGTGGGGATCAGGTCGACGACAACGCGCAACACCTTGGGAGTTAGCCGCGGGGCCAGCGCTGCGTCTGCTTCGAGGATGGACCCGGCGAAGGGGAGCAGGACGTGATCCCTGGCAGCCGCGAAGGGTCGCCGGCCCGCGGCCTCTAGGGCCGTACCATTCCTAGCAGGCCAATTGTGGTGAAAGTAAAGCGAAGCCCCGTGGTCTATGAGCCAGAGACGCCCGTGCCAGACCAGAAGGTTCGTGTTGCGTGGGGTACGGTCCACGTTGGTCACCAGGGCGTCGAACCACACGATGCGCGAGGCGAGCTCGGAATCTGGCGGCTCCACGAGCGGGTCGAAGCCGAGGGAGCCAGGAAGGTAGTCGAGCGCCAGGTTCAAACCCGTGCTCCTTTTCAGGAGGTCCTGTATCTCGGGGTCAGGTTCGGAGCGGCCCAACTCGGGCGCGAGATGGGCGAGCACGACCTCGGGCACCAACAGATTCAGCCGGCGTGCGATCTCACCCGCTACCAACTCGGCCACAAGCGCCTTTCTCCCCTGCCCAGCCCTCCTGAACTTGAGCACGTAGGTCCCAAAATCGTCAGCCTCGACGATCGCAGGCAGCGATCCCCCCTCGCGCAAGGGAGTTACGTACCTCGTCGCAGTGACCGTCCTGAGCAAGCCGAATTCCTCGATGTAGATGTTACCGGGAGCACCGACGCCCTCATTCTACCGGCTCCCACGCCCCAGGCTTGACAAACGATGATTCTCTAATAACATACATACTGTATGTATGTAAAAGATGACAGCGCAGGACGCAGGACGCAGGAGGAGCGTAGGGCTGCGACGCGGCTGGCATTGGTTGGTGCTGCGCGGGAGCTTTTCGCCGAGGAGGGGTATCACGAGACGGCTGCCGGGGAGGTAGTACGGCGGGCTGGTCTGACGCGGGGGGCTATGTACCACCACTACGAGGACAAGCGGGGTCTCTTCCGTGCCGTGGTAGAGGAGGTAGAGGGAGAAGTAGATGGGATCGTGCTGGCGCGGGCGAGGCGGGTCTTACGGGAGACCTCGGATACCTGGGAGGCATTCCTGGCTGGTCATCGCGCCTATCTGGACGCCTGCTTGCGGCCTGACGTGCGTAGGATCCTGTTGCTCGACGGTCCCGCCGTGCTGGGTTGGGAGGAGTGGCACGAGATAGACGCCGCCCACGCGGTTGGGCAGATCGAAGCCGGGCTGGAGCTGATGATGGAGAACGGTACGATGGAGCGGCGCGCGGCGAGGCCGCTGGCCCACCTGCTGCACGGGGCGATCCTCGAGGCCGCCATGTACGTCGCCGTCTCAGTGGAACCCGAGGCGGCCAGAGACGAGGTCTGGGGCGGCCTGGAGCGGCTTCTGGAAGGCCTCCTCGAACGAAGGGCGGAGTAGAAGATGGACTTTTTGATGGACTACAAGTGGGTATTACTCGTCGGGGCTGAGACCTCGTTCTGGTTGCTCTCGGTCGTCTTCCTGGTGCTCAGGTACTGGGCTGGGTTCGAACGGGCGAGCATCGTGTTCCTGGTCCTGATAGTGGTCGACAACCTCGTTATCCTGGGCCTTGGCGTCATGGATTACCTGCTAACCGGCGAGTTCGAGACGTACCAGATCACCATATTGATAGTCCTACTCTACGGTGTCACCTTCGGAAAGCGGGACTTCAAGTGCCTCGATGCCTACCTGAAACGCAAGATAACGAAGCGAAAGCAACGGGCCTGATAGCCGCCGGCTCCTGAACGGTAATTCTCTCTCATCGCCCGCCAGGACCGTGTCGTAAGATCTGATCATCTGCGTGGCTTCGTCGATAAGAGTCCGTGCACCTGTGCGGTTGCTCGGTCCGTAGACCTAGACGAGTTCAACCCGAAGCCCGATGTGTACCAGGAGAAACCAGCCTATCTTTCGTGCGTAGTTTGTAGGAGGCGGAGGAGGCAATGGTGCTCGGACGGCGAGGGT
The DNA here is from genome assembly GCA_038199875.1 of Rubrobacterales bacterium. Lineage (GTDB taxonomy): Bacteria > Actinomycetota > Rubrobacteria > Rubrobacterales > Rubrobacteraceae > Rubrobacter_D. The sequence continues at coordinate 24,048 of JBBPYN010000119.1, read as the reverse complement.
CAGTTTCAGAGGAACGAGGAGGAGGAGGAGGTTTCTTGGAGGAGACCACGAAGGAGCTTATGATCGAGGCCACTGGCGTACAGAAGGTGTACGCCGCCGGCGGCCTGCGGGTGCGGGCGCTCAGGGGGGTCGACCTCGGGGTCAGGCGCGGGGAGATGGTGGCCATCATGGGGCCTTCAGGTTGCGGGAAGACCACGCTACTCAACGTTCTCTCCGGGCTCGACGACCTCTCAGATGGCGAGGTCTACGTTGATGGTGAGTCCATAAGGGGCATGTCCGACAGGAGAAGGACGCGTTTCAGGGCCGAGAAGATGGGCTTCATCTTCCAGTCGTACAACCTCATCCCGGTCCTCTCCGCGATCGAGAACGTCGAGCTCCCGCTGTTGGTCGCAGGCCACAAGCCGAAGAAGGCCAGGCAGTGGGCGCAGGACGCCGTCGAGATGGTTGGGCTCGCGGATCAGGCCAAGAAACGTCCAGCCGAGATGAGCGGCGGCCAGCAGCAGCGCATTACGGTCGCCCGCTCGCTGGTAAACAACCCCGCCATAGTCTGGGCCGACGAGCCGACCGGCGCGCTCGACTCGGAGACATCCAGGGGGATCATGGACCTCCTAGTCAGGCTGAACCAGAGCGAGCAGCAGACCTTCGTCCTAGTCACCCACGACGCGGCGGTCGCTGCAAGAGGGCACCGCACCATCCGCATGCGCGACGGCCGCATCACGAGCGACGAGACAAACGGGAAGGAGGAGCGAGATGGATAAGGTCTTCGGCGTCCCGACGGAGCAGCTCATGTGGGTCCTGCTCGCCGTCTTCGGCGCCGCGGCCCTGCTCCTCGGTCTCTCCGCCCTCCGCAACCGCGTCTCTTTCAGGATGGCGGCCCGTAACCTGCCGCGCCGACGCACCCAGACCATCCTCGTCGTGCTCGGCCTGATGCTCGCGACCATGCTCTTCTCCGCCTCTTTCACCACAGGAGACACCCTCACCAACTCCCTCCGCGTTCAGGCGCTCGAGAACCTGGGACAGGTCGATGTACAGGTGCAGTCCAAGGGTTCTGGTGCGTCAGGCCAGCAGCAGTTCGGCCAGTCGACCTCGGAACGCGCCAATTACTTCGACGCCAAGCTTGCAGACGACGTGCGCGACCGGCTCTCCGGCGAGAACCGCGTTTCTGGCGTCGCACCGGCGGCCATCGAGACCGTCCCCGTAACGGCCAAAGGCAGCGACCTCAGCGAACCTAGTACGGACGTGCTAGGCCTGGACGAAAGGTCTATGAACGGGTTCGACAGGATCACGACCGCCTCGGGAGAGACGTTGAAACCCTCGGATCTCGGCAAAGACGAGATCTACCTCAGCGCCGACGCCGCAAAAGGCCTCGATGTAGGTAAGGGGGATGAGATACAGGCCACGTTCGCCCAGACGCCAGGTACGACCGCAGCCCCGAACGCGTCCTCGAAAGCAGCCCTGAAAGCATCCTCGAAAGCGCCTTCGGCTGCTGGCCCTGGAGCCGCATCCGGCGCCGTGCCTGTTCCTCAACCATCGAAACTGACCGTGGCCGGCCTTTACAAGAGTGGTGCCAATCCGGCCTCCTCGACTTCCATGGTCATGCCTTTGCAGAGGCTGCAGGAGAGGGTGGGGGAGGAAGACAGAATCAACACCGTCCTCATCACCCACAAAGGTCCTGCCGTCGAAGGCGCCGTGGGCACGGAGACGACCACCGACAACCTCAAACCGCTTCTGAGAGAGAACGACCTCAAGGCCGAGCCCGTCAAGAAGGACGCCATAGACCAGGCCGACTCGGGCGGGGAGACCTTCACGAGCATCTTCTTGCTCTTCGGCCAGTTCTCGGTTGCGGCTGGGGTGCTCCTGATCTTCCTCATCTTCGTGATGCTCGCCGCTGAGCGCAAACACGAGCTCGGGATAGCGCGTGCCGTAGGTATGCGCAGGGGACATCTGATGCGGATGTTCGCCTTCGAGGGTGCTCTCTATGCCGTGATCGCGAGCGCTTTGGGTAGCTTCGCCGGCGTCGGGGTCGGGTGGCTGATGGTGCGCGTGATCGGCAAGGCGTTCGCAGGCTCCGGATTCGAGATATCCTTCGCCACGAGCCCCCAGAACGTCGTTATAGCCTTCTGCCTCGGCATGGTGCTCACGTTCGCTGTCGTCCTGATCTCCTCCTGGCGGGTGAGCCGCCTTAACGTAGTCAGGGCCATCCGCGACATCCCCGAGCCGGACAACAAGGGCCGCAGCGTCAAGGGTGTCCTCCTGGCGCTCGCGACCCCGCTCGCCGGGGTCGGCCTCGTCTGGCAGGGCCTTTCGGCTGAGCAGACGGGCCTTTACATGCTGGGGATCTCGCTCATTATCGTAGGGGCCGCGCTCGTGGCCCGCGTGCTGCGGGTGCCGGAGAGGGCCTCCTTCACGGTAGCAGGGATACTCTTGCTCGGGCTGTGGCTTCTGCCCTACTCGTTCGCGCCCAGCGGGATGACGGAAGGCATAGACCTCTTCTTTATCTCAGGCGTTATGGTCGTGCTTGCCGGCGTGTGGGTCATAATCTACAACTCAGACCTCCTGCTCGGCACCGTCGTCGCCCTGTTCGGCTGGCTGCGCGGTATGCCGCCCGTCCTCAGGGCAGCCGTTTCCTACCCGATGCAGAGCCGCTTCCGTACAGGCATGACCCTCGCCATGTTCTCCCTCGTCGTCTTTACCATCGTGACCATGAGCTTCATAAACGCCGCCTTCGGTTCTATCTTCGACGACACCCACAGGCTCTCGGGCGGCTTCGACGTGCGCGCCGACGCAGGCTACGCCGCCCCGGTCTCTGACATGAACGAGGCCCTGAAGGACAAGAAGGGCATAGACGATAACGACTTCACCGCGGTCGGCACCCTTACCGGGCTCTCCATGGACGCGAAGCAGAAAGACACGGACCGCAAACCGAAGACCCTCTTCTTGCAGGGCGTGGACGGTGGATACACGAAGAACGTCGGCTACGGCTTCAAGTCCACAGTCCCCGAGTACGGCACGGCGGATGAGGTGTGGAGTGCGCTTCGGACCGAGGAAGACACAGCGGTTATCTCGTCGGATCTCGCGCCAAGCAGGTCCAACTTCGAGGTCGGCGATGGGGCGCCCGCGATAAAGCTCTCCGGCTTCTACGGGGACGACCCGACACTCCCCGACGACCTCTACATACAGGTCGAAGACCCCGAGTCAGGCAAGACGCGGAACCTGCGTGTGATCGGGGTTCTCGAAGACACGGCCTTCTTCGCGCCCGGCGTGACGTCCTCGCGGGCGACGGTGGATGAGATTGCGGGGTCCCCCGTCCCTGCCCAGAGTTACCAGTTCAGGTTGAACGACGGGGTGGATTCCGGGGCAGCCGCCAAAGACCTTGAGAAAGCATTCTCGCAGAACGGCCTCCAGGCCGTCGCGATAGAGAAGGAGATCGAAGACGGTTCGACCTCGCAGGGGCTCTTCAACAACCTGCTCATGGGCTTCATGGGTCTCGGTCTCCTCGTCGGCATCGCGGCACTGGGCGTGATCGCGGCCCGCTCGGTGGTCGAGAGGCGCCAGCAGATCGGGATGCTCCGCGCCCTCGGCTTCCAGCGGGGGCAGGTGCGGCTCGCCTTCCTTATAGAGTCGTCATTCGTGGCCCTGCTAGGCATCGGGCTCGGCGTGGCACTCGGCGCCGCGCTCTCGGTCGGGATAGTGGACTCCTTCGCTGAGCAGATCTCAGGCATCCGCTACACGGTGCCCTGGAGCACCCTCGGCGTGATCGTCGGCCTCTCCTACGTCGCCTCACTGCTCACCACCTTCCTCCCAGCCCGCCAGGCCTCGAAGGTCTACCCCGCCGAAGCCCTGCGCTACGAGTAGGACAAGCCCGTCTTCAGGAGGGTTCGCGTCGACGCGAACCCTCCCTTTCATCCTCGGGACCGAGCATCGTTACGTCGCCCGACTGATGCGCTGTGTCGCGCGAGAGACTAAACTGGCCGTAGTCATGAGCATGGGCACGTCAAATGCTGGGTGAGATCTTCGCGCTCCGCCGGTTGCGGTGGAAGCTGACGCTCAGCTACACGCTCGTGGCCGCTGTAACGTTGCTCGCGCTGGAGTTGATCCTGGCCGGCGCCCTGGTCGCTTTCCTGAACTCTGACCTCTTGCCAAGGCTGGTCGTACAGAGTTTCCGGGACGAGGTCGCGCCGCGCCTCGAGAAACCCATGAGGCAGAACCCTCCCGACGCCGAAGCCATAAGGGAGGAACTCGTAGGCTTTGCCAACAGCTCAGGCGTACGCAGGGCCGACAGGCCACCGCCTGACCCGACGAGCCTCGGCAACTACACGGCCGATCAGGGCGCCCTTTTCGTGGTCGACGAGAGGCGCCGCCTGCTGGTCTCAGTCCCCGAGATGCAGGGCTTCACCGAAGGCAAGCGGTTCCACGCCGCGGACATCTCCGGGCTCAGGCCGCTCGTAAATGCGGCGTTCGAAGGTGAGGAGAACTCGGGCGAACTCTCTTCAAGCGTCGATGGCCAGGTGGTGACCGTAACGCCCGTAGAGGGCAAGAAGGGCAGGGTCGCCGGTGTACTCGTTGGTACGGTACGGCTGCCGAACCTGACGGCGCCGTTGCTCATAACGGTCGGTGTCAGTGCGATCTTCCTGGCCATACCGGCCGCTTTCCTTGGCGCCCTCTTCGGCTTCTTCACCGCCTGGGGCCTGACCAGGCGCATAGGACGCCTCGCCAGCGCTGCCCGGTCGTGGAGCAGGGGTGACTTCTCCGTTGCGACCAAGGACCGCTCCAGGGACGAGCTCGGGCAGCTCTCCCGTGAGCTCAACAGCATGGCCACCGAGCTCGAAAACTTGCTCCAGGCGCGGGGCGAGCTCGCGACGCTCGAAGCCCGCAACCGCTTCGCCCGTGATCTGCACGATTCCGTCAAGCAGCAGGTCTTCGCGACCTCGCTCCAGATCGCCGCCGCCCGCGCCATGATAGAGAAAGATACGCACTCGGCCGAGTCCCACCTTTCCCAGGCAGGCGAGTTGGTGCGCCAGGCCCAGAAAGAGCTGAACGTCCTGATCCAGGAGATGCGTCCAGCCGCCCTCGAAGGCAAGGGCCTGGCGACGGCGCTGCGCGAGTACGTCGTGCGCTGGTCGGAGGGGGCCGAGATCCCTGCCGACTTCCGCGTCCAGGGTGAGCGCAGGGTGCCCCTCGAAGTCGAGCAGGCGCTCTTCCGCGTCGCCCAGGAGGCGCTTGCCAACGTCGCCAGGCACAGCGCGGCCGGGCATGCGGAGGTGGATCTGATCTACACTACTAGCACCGTCACGCTGCGCGTGGCTGATGACGGCCACGGCTTCGACCCTTCGCGGAACCCCGGCGGAGGGTTCGGCCTGCAGAGCATGCGCGAGCGGCTGGTCAAGCTCGGCGGACACGTCAACGTCGAGAGCGCGCCTGGCAAGGGAACGCGGGTGGAGAGCTTCTGTCAGGTGCAGGAGAAGGAAGGCGAAGACCTGTGAGCGAGCCTATCATCGTTTTGCTTGTGGACGATCACGCGCTGGTGCGGCAGGGGGTGCGCGCCTTTCTGGAGACGCAGGACGACATCAGCGTCGTCGCCGAGGCCGGGAGTGGGGAGGAGGCCGTGAGGCTCGCCGCCGAGCACGCCCCCGACGTCGCCCTCATGGATCTCATCATGCCAGGCATGGACGGCGTCGAGGCGACGCGGCGCCTCGTCGCGAGCTCGCCGCGCACGAACGTCGTCATGCTCACCTCCTACCACGACGACGAGCACGTCTTCCCCGCGATCCGGGCCGGTGCCCTCTCCTACGTCCTCAAGGAGATAGGCCCCGAAGAGCTCGCCGACGCCGTCCGCAAGGCCGCCGCAGGCGAGGCCGTGCTACACCCGCGGGTGGCGGCCAGGGTGGTGCGTGAACTCCACGGCGCCAGGCGTACAGAGCCAAACGTCTTCCACGACCTCTCAGACAGGGAGCTCGAGGTGCTGAAGCTCATCGCAGAAGGTCTGCACAACTCCGAGATCGCGGGCCGCCTCTACGTGAGCGAGAAGACGGTCAAGAGCCACGTCTCGACCATCCTCTCCAAGCTACACCTCGCAGACCGTACCCAGGCCGCCGTCTACGCCTGGCGCCAGGGCGTCGTCCGGCGTGACTGATAGCAGCTTGCGGGAACAACACCGGGTCCGTTTGAACGGGGCCGCGTTCGGGCTGCGGGCACACGGAGGTCTTCCCCCACGCCATTACGCCACCGCCCCTCGACGCAAGTAGGTCTACTACGGCCCCGGTCCTTTGGTAGGTCACCTCTCCTTTTTTGCTTCACGCAGCGGCGCGCCGACCTCGTGGAGATGCTGCAGGATCTCTTTGTAGGACTGGAGCACGCTGGTCTCGTGGTAGGCGACGGAGTGTTCCCGGCAAAAGCCTCTGATGATCGGCTGCGCTGCCCGCAGCTTGTTCCGGGGCAACCTCGGGAATAGGTGGTGTTCGATCTGGTAGTTGAGGCCGCCGTACCAGAAGTCGGTGATAGGGTGGGCGACGACGTTGCGACTGGTTAGCACCTGTCGGCGCAGGAAGTCCAGCTGGCTGTGTCTATCCAGAACGGGCATGGCCTTGTGGTTGGGTGCGAAGATCGAAACCATGTAGGTGCCGAAGAGCCCACGATGGACGGCGATGAATAGCAGCGCCTGCAGAGGTTCCAGCACCCCGATCAGCAGACCCAGGTACAGCGCGAAGTGTGCACAGATCGTCAGGGCTTCGACCAGCGTACTCTTCGCCTTCTTCGTGGCGAGGAACTCGATACTGTTGCGGAGCATGCTTAGAGACTGCAGGAGCGAGAGGGGGAATATGAGGGCGGCCTGATATTTCACGACGAACCGCGCGAACCCTCGCTTGCTGAGGGCCTGCTCTTCTTCGAAGGCGAGCAGCGGGATGTCCACGTCGGGGTCGATGTCCATCTGGTTGGGGTGGCCGTGGTGCTCGTTGTGCTTGTCGATCCACCACTGGCGGCTCAGGCCAAGTAGAAGGTTGCCGAAAACGAGGGTGAGCCAGTCGTGCTTCCAGGGGCTGCGGAAGGAGAACTGTCGGTGCCCGAAGTCGTGGGCGAGGAGGCTGATCTGTACGAAGACGAAGGCGAGAAAAACGGCATTCAGAAGCTGGAATCGGGTGTCGCCGAGGACGAACAGCAAGGTCAGGCTGACAGCCAGCAGGCCAAGGGTGAAGGCCGTCTTGCCCGCGTAGTAAGCGGGTTGCCGGGCCAGCAGCCCGTTCTCCTTGATCACGCGCTTCAACTGAGCGTATTGATTAGTTGGTAGACGGGACGCGGATCCTTGAACGGGGAGAGGAGCAGGGTTCTCGCCCGGCGCGTCGGTTGAGCTTGATCTGTGTGGGTGCATAGAGTGCGATTCTTTCCGGTAGGTTTACGATACGCTTTGTCTTCTTCGTCTTTTCGCTGGCTTTCCTGGTCCTGTGGCGGGTCTGACGCACTGCATCGCGGGCCCGCTCCTCGGTCGCTTCGGGACTAGCAAGGGAAGGGCTATACCGACACTATCCCCCGAAGCTCGGAGTTGTTGCGCAGCTTCTCCAGCCCGAGCCTCAGGCGTCCCTTCACGGTGCCGAGCGGCAGGTGGAGGCGCTCGGCTATCTCTACGTGCGTCAGATCGGAGAAGTGCGCGAGCGCGAGGACCTGGTTTTGCTCTTGCGGGAGGGCCTCGAACTTCTCCCGCGTCCTGCGGCGACTTGCCTGGGCACGAAGGTGGTCTATGTAGCGGTTGCGGACCACGGAGAGGATCCAGGTACAGCACGCCGCCCCTCTCTGCCCGGTAGCTCCCCGCCGACCGCCAGACCTTGATGAGGGCGTCCTGAGCGAGGTCCTCGGCGGCCTGCTTCTCACCGGTCAGCTTGCGGGCGAGCGAGTAGGCGCTGTGGGAGTAGCGGTCGTAGAGGGTGGCGTAGGCATCGGCATCGCCCGCCCCCACGAGCACCATCAGTTCCTCGTCCGCGAGGAGCGGGTAGCGTGCCTTATTGCCTGCACTTGACACTTGCTCTCCTCTTCTCTCGCGTTCGAGCGCTGTTGCGGGTCTCGTACCATGCTCCGTGGAAGCGCGGTACGACCCGGTGGTGAGGCCTTACCGATCCAGCAGGCCCTCGTTCGGACCGACTTCCGTTCATCTGTTTACCCAGATGCGTAGATAAAGGCAACGCCTTTTCGCCCGTTACGGACGAAAATGTCCCGAAGTGTGTAGTCACGCACAGTCGAGGCTCTGCTTGAAGTCCTCTGCTAAGACCTACTTCGAGAGGCTCCGCCGCCCATGTAGGGGTGGTTGGGCCCCGGGTTCTTCGTAGCTTTTCGTTGTGGGGCCCGTGAACTTCGGATAAGATGGGATCTTCTTGTCATCTGGCTCCTCCTGCGCGGGGGGCGCGACGCGGAGGCAAACGGGGGTATGCAAGGTAGGAGCGAAGCCGATCCGATCAGGGTGCTCCTGGCGGACGATCACACCATGTTCAGGGAGGGCATCGCGAGAGTGCTGTCCGACTACGGTGGCATGGAGGTCGTCGGACAGACGGACAACGACGAGGGGGCCGTGGAGTTGGCCCGCCTGATGAAGCCTGACGTCATCCTGATGCAGGTGCAGATGCCCATCCCTCGGGCCAAGGAGAACCTCAGAAGGATGCTCGAGGAGGATCCCTCGCCCAAGGTGGTAATAGTCACCATGATCGAGGACCCGATACAGGTTATGGAGCTGATGGAGCTCGGGGCGAGCGCCTACATCGTCAAGAGCGGCTCCGCAGAGCACTTGGTGGCCGCGGTTCGCGCCGCCATACTGGACCCGAAGAGCAAGAACGTGGTGGTGGGCATGCCCTTGGGGTTGCTCGAAGAAGCGGAGGAGGGCTCAGACGACGTGCTCTCGGCCAGGGAGCTCGAGATACTACTCCTGGCCGCCAGGGGCCTCTCCAATCACCAGATAGCCAACCGCGTCTACCTCGCGGAGGGAACCGTCAAGCGCCACCTCACCAACACCTACCACAAGTTGGGGGTCGGCTCCCGGGGCCAAGCCACCAGGAAGGCGCTCTACGAGGAGTGGATCACCATCCAGGACGTCACAGACGACCTGGATGGGCCAGAAGGGAAACCGTAAGGAAGGGCCCTATCCTACGCCTACGCGACGCCGTCCCGTTGCGCCAGCCCCTCGGCCTCCTGCAGCACCTGGAACAGATCCTCGAGGCAGGCGTCGTGGACCTCCGAGACCATCCCGTCCAGTCCGATCGTGGCGTCCACGCGGTCGGTGATGAGTATCCTGACGCGGCACAGCACGTCCTCTGCCAACGCCGGCGGCAGCCCTGCTTCGTCGGCGTCTTGCACGAGCACGTGCGGCCCGAAGCGCTCGGCCCTCCCGTCGAGGGGCCAGGGGGGCGTAAGCAGCACCTCGAAATCCGGGCGACGTCGGTGAATAGAGAGCGCGAGCACCTCCCTGTACAGGCGCGGCGAAATAGTGAGGAGTATTCGCACGAAGAACGAGTTCCTTTCTGCAGACAAGGACCGCATGAAAGGACACACAGAGATCATCCACTTTGTAGTGGTCCACTGAGCATACACCCACCGCGCCCATGCACAAGGTGCCTCCCTCGGAAATGTATCAAACGGTGCAGGATGTCCGGAGCGAACAGCACCAGCAGGCGCCCTCGTCGGGCCCAACACCTTCTGCCCGACGGTTGGGGACGTGCACCAGATAGACCTCTTGGCGAAGATTGGGAGTGGCGCTCCTGCTGTTCGCTCCACCCCGACCGGGACTTCGACGGCAAGGAGTAGGTGCGAAAGAACTGGTCGGCGATCCTTGGGAACTTCCCCGACTTCGAGGCAGAGCTGATCGATTAAACGCTTGGAAGGCACAATCGAGGTCGTCGGCCGATGTCGTGAACGGTTGACGCCCGAGGACTATCCTGATAGTAGCGTTTGTTGTACTACTGCGTTGCGCTGGTGCCGCCGGTGCAGACGGCGCCTGGTTCGGGGGTCTGGGGGCCCTGACGGTAGGCCTGGATGAAGCTCTCCAGGTCGGGGTCTTCCGCGCCGTCGAGGCCGACCTGCTTGCCCCAGGCCGAGGCCACTACGGGGGTGTCGGAGGGCAGGTCGGGGTAGGGGCTGACCAGGATGTAGGAGCGGTCTTCCGCGATGCTCTTCAGCTCTGCTACCTGGTCTTGCGGGAGGTCTGGGGAGTAGGTGATCCAGACCGCGCCGTGCTCCAGGGAGTGGACGGCGGTCTCGTCGCGGACAGGCTTGTTGTAGTAGCCGCAGTTCTGCCAGACGGGGTTGTGCTCGCCGCCTGCGGGAGGGCTCTGCTCATAGTCCACATCTCCCGAGGTGTGCTGGCCAGCAGGGCCGACGTCGTAGGTCTTTACGTCGTCCGGGGCGCCGCTGGCAGACTGCTGCCTGGCGTCGACCACGGCGAGCGCGATGAACCCGGCGACGAAAAGGACGATTACCGCCCCAACGATCAGGTAAGCCCTTCTAGAGCCCCCCGACCCGCTTCTCCGAATCCTTGCGCTGCTCTTCGCCACGACCTTCCTCTACCTAGCCTGCGGTGAAATCGTAGCACACGCGACCAGTCTCGAAGACGAGCTCTTCTCTCACCTCTCCTATCCGCAACAGTCGTCTTCACAGCTTTCGCCGGGGACTATTGGTGCCGTGCAGCAGCTCTCACCGCGCCACGACTCGCGACCCTCCTTGACGGCGACGCCCGCGATGAGGAGTGCCGTGATGGGGTCGGCCCACCACAGGCCGAAGACCGCGTTTGCGCCGAGCCCGGCGAGCAGGGCCGCGGAGAGGTAGGCGCAAAGCATGTTTTGCCGGCCTTCGCTCTTCGTAGCAGAAGAACCGAGCTTCTCGCCGAGGCGTGCCTTGGCAATGGCGAGAGGGGGCATTGTCGCCAGCGTGATGGCAGCGAGGCCCATGCCGATCCAACTGGCCTCCGGACGCGCGCCGACGAGGAGGCTCCTTACCGCCTCGAAGCCGACGTAGGCCGCTATGACGTAGAAGCTGAGGCCGATGAGCTTCTGGGCGCTCCGCTCCGCCTCTTCGGAAGAGGAGCGCGCGGCGGAGAACCGCCAGAGCAGGATGATCCCGGCAAACGTCTCTATGAGCGAATCAGCCCCGAAACCTACGAGCGCGATGGACCCGGCAACGACCCCGGCACCAACCGCGACAGCCGCCTCCACGCCATGCCAGCCGACCCCGATCCAGGCCAGCATCTTCGCCCGCCCGACAAGCCGCTCCCGCTCGCTGGTCTCAGGTGGCTTGTGCGACAACTGGAGCGGCTGACCGCTCATGGTGTCACCCTCGCCTGCTCACCCAATACGGCCCGCAGAAGGGCCCTTCCTTCGTCCGTGAGCGAGTACATGACGAGTTTGCCGCTCCTCCTCGAGGTGACGAGGCGGTGCGAGCGGAGCAACCTCATGTGGTGGGAGACGAGGTTCTGGGCGCGCGAGGAGATCCAGGCCAGGTCGCACACACATAACTCCCCACCCTCCCCGAGGGCAGCAGCGAGCAAGAGCCGCGTCGGGTCCGAGAACATCCTCGCCCGCTCAGCAGCGTCACCAGCGGCATCCAGATCGAGCATCCTCCCGCGTATCGCCTCGGCCCGCGGTGCGTCGATGCACAGTAGATCGCAGATCTCGCCTCTCACAACATCATTCTAACGGCTGTTGATGCGTTGGTGCAAGTAGGATTTAGTCAGCGGGGCGGGAGGGGAAGCGGAGGGTCTGGAGGGAGGCATGATGGTCGCCGACGTGGTCGACCTGGAGGGTGGTATGGGAGATATTGTATTCGTGGGCGAGGAGGTCTTCGAGTTCGCGCCTGCGGGCGTGGCAGTCTTCGCGCCCGCCGACGAGGACGTGGGCGGAGAGGGCTGGAAAGCCAGAGGTTATGGTCCAGATGTGGAGGTCGTGGACCTCGATTATGCCATCGGCCGAGGCCATTTTTTGGCCCACTTCGGTGGCGTTCAGGTTGGGGGGTGTTGCTTCGAGGAGGATGTTGGTCGAGTCTCTAAGGAGCTTCCAGGAGCTGGCAAGGATCAGGATTCCGATTGCGAAGCTGATCAGGGGGTCAGCGTAACGCCAGCCGGTGAGGATGATGACGGCCGCGGCGGCCATCGCGCCGACCGAGCCAAGGGCGTCGGCGAACACGTGGCGCATCGCGCCCTGTACGTTCAGGCTCTCGTTCCCTGACCGGTAGAGAATGGTGCCGCCGGCCACGTTGACGAGGAGCCCGAGCGCGGCAACGATCAGCATCGGACCGCCGAGGACTTCCGTTGGTTCTCTCAGGCGAGAGTAGGCTTCGACGAAGACCCAGATCGAGACCACAACGAGCGTTACACCGTTGGCGAGGGCGGCGAGGATCTCGGCCCTCCTGTAGCCGAAGCTCTTGTTCGGGGTCGCCGGCCTCTGGGCTAGCCACGCGGCGAAGAGGGCGAGCCCCAGCGAGAGGTTGTCCGAGAGCATATGTCCGGCGTCGGCGAGCAGGGCGAGGCTCCCCGTGAGGAGGCCGCCGACGATCTCCACCATCGTGAAGCCCGCCGTCAGGGCGAGCACTATGGCGAGCGCGCGAGGGTTGCCCTCGCGGTCACTCAAGCCGTGTTCGTGTTCGTGATGGCCCACGGCTATATTCTATCGCCGTAGGGGGAGCGTGAAGTCTTCCGGCGTTCGCGCGGCCCCGCTTACCGAGATTTCTTGCCGAGCGTAACTTCCAGCTTCGTCTCGTCCCCGTCACGGAAGACCGTCAGGGTGACCGTATCGTCTGGTTCGTAGTCGCGCAGGGCGCCGAGAAGGTCCCCGTAGCTCTCCACTCTGGCGCTGCCAAGGGCCGTGATAATGTCACCCTTCCGCACCCCGGCATCTGCGGCCGCGCTACCCGAAACGACTTCCTCGACCAGCGCGCCGGCGTCAACAGGCAGGTCGAACCTGCTCGCGTCTTCAGGGCTCAGGTCGGTGGTCAGGACGCCGAGGTAGGCGGTCGAGACCCTGCCTGTGTTGATCAGCTGGTTCGCCACGGAGACCGCCGTGTCCGAAGGTATGGCAAAACCGAGGTTCTCCGCCCCTGTCTCGCCGGGCGGCAGGTATGCGACGTTTATGCCGATGATTCGGCCGTCGCGGTTCGCGAGGGCGCCGCCCGAGTTACCCGGGGAGATGGCGGCGTCGGTCTGGATCAGGTCGACCAGCGCCTTAGCCGCCGGACCGCCCCCCGTCAGCTCGGGTGGAAACTCGCGGCCCACGGCGCTGACGATGCCAGACGTTACCGTCGACTCGAAGCCCGAAGGGCTGCCGATGGCGACCGCGAGCTGGCCGACGATGGGATCGCCCTCGCTAAACGTAGCGGCTGGCAGGCCATCGCGGCTCACTTTGATCACGGCTATCTCGGTGTCGGGGTCGGCGCCGACCACGCGCGCGTCTTCTGTGGTGCCGTCGGCGAAGGCCACTTTCACATCGGTGGACCCTTCGACGACGTGGTTGTTGGTGATGATGTAGCCGTCTGGGCGGTAGATCACACCGCTCCCTATGCCCTCGCCCCTCTGTGTCCCTAGAGGCGTCTGCTGCACGGCCCTGACGTTGACCTGCACCACGCTGGGCCCGACCCTGGAGGCGACCCGCGCGACCGGCTCGTCCGCCAGCGTGGGTGAGGATGAACCTGACGAGGCTTTCGGTGAAGCCTTGGCCGCGTTGTCCTCCTGGGGAGCAGGCTGTTTCTGCGAACACCCGGCCAGCAATACTACGGCGAGCAATGTGGCGAGCAAGGCGGAGCACGCTCTATATCTCCGGTTCAACGTACAAGAACCTCCTGTGGGCGCCAGGGGCGCGTCGTTCGCCACAGAGTCTATACGAAGGACGGCAGGATGAAGGAAGCCATCACCCCGATCGGCGCGGTGCTCACAAAACGGCTACGTTAGAGCGGCTTGCGAAGCAGAGGGCGGCTTCGGTCAGCCATCTGCCGTGTCCCGGGGGGCTGGCCCGCGGAGGGCTTCTTTGACCTTCTCTTCTTCCGCTATCAGATAGGAGAAAACGTCCTGGGCGAAGCGTACGGCGTGTTCTTCTGGGAGGTTGATCCTACGGTTCCCGAGGACAGACTCTAACTCCTTGATGGCCGCATCCGCCATCCCGACCATCGTCTCCGCCTCCCTCAAGGTCTCCCCGCGCTCAGCGGCCGAGAGTTCGGGGCCGCTCTTCAGCCGCTCCTGGTGCTCCTCGAGGTACTGTATGAAATCTCGGATGCCCACGGGGCGGGATTATATCGGTTCATGACCGCGACTCCAGGAAGATCTCGCGCGTCACCTCGTCCGAGCCCTGCTGGCGGGCACGGTCTTCGGCGAGCCGCCTGGCTCTTCCCCGCAGGAACGGCGGAACCTCGGCGACCTCCTGCAGCGCCCCGTCGGTCCACTGGACACCGGCCTCCCCGGTTGGCTCCGTTTTCTTGTAACGGAGAACTTCGTCGAGGGCGTCTGCTAGAACGCTTGACCCGGCGTAGCCCATAAGAGGCCGCTCGACGAACGGCCTGCCTGCGACCGGTGGACAGAGGGGGAGGAATGGTACTCTGAGGGAGTCGGCCACGCCCTCCTCCAGGTAAGTACCGACGATCAGGTCCGGCTCGGCGGCTTCGATGCGGACCGCGACGGTCTCGGGGTCGTCCTCGGCGAAAGCCCCTTCGGTGAAGGTGTGCGCGTGGAATAGGAAGTCCCTTTCGAGGTGCGTGAGGTAGGTCCCGCAGGTAGTGACCTCGAGCCCGACCTCGCGGGCAAGGGCGTAACCGAGGCCAATGGGATAGGTGAAGTCCCCGAAGATGGCCACCCTGCGGTTTCGGAAGGTCTCGGGTGGTTCGAGCCGCGCGTACCACGGGAGCTTCGCCGTGCGGGCCAGCTCGGCCCAGATCGTACGCTGCACGGACTTCGGGTCGAGCTGGCACAGCTCGCCTACGGCCCGCAGGGCCGCGCCCGTTCCGGCGGCCCCGATCATCGGGGTGGTCACCCGCGGCATCCCGAACTCGTCCTGCAAAAAGAGCGTCGCGGACTCCCCGACCTCCCTGTACAGGAGCACGTTGGCCCACGCGCGAGGGAGCCTGCCAAGGTCCCTCGTGTCCGCCCCGAGCGGCACCCTGGCGTTTACCTCGACCCCTATCAGGTCGAGTAGTCGCTCGGCTTCGGCGTACTCGGCCGCCGCGCCTGGCCCGAAGACCTGTGGTCCGAAGATGTTGACCGTTGGGTAAGGGCTCCTCTCTGGCGTGTCTTGCATCTGGGAGCGGATCATGTCCTCCAGGGCGAGCTCGGCTGCCTCCGTCTCCTTCATGCCAGGAGCCTCCCAGGAGAACGTCACCAGGGTGGGGCTCCTCGCCTCTTTCTCGGGGAGGGAGGTGACAGGTATGTTCTCCTCCCTGAGCAGGGAGGCCTCAGAGCGGACCAGGACGACGGTCTCGGTCCTGGGATGACGCCTGACGACGCCGGAGAGGTCGCGGTCGAGGTTTCCAGGCGCCATCGAATCCTCGGGTTCAGCGCGCATCGGGCTGAGCGTGACCGGCGCCATCTGGCCCGTCCGCTCGCGCCCCCCGTAGAGCGTCGGGAAGTACGATTCTCCTGGCAGCGCCCTGAGCAAGGCGTGCACGCCCCTGATGCTCGCGGCCGTCCGCAGGATACCGTAGCTCTGCGGTCCCTCGTAGACGCCGCGCAGTAGCCTCACAGGTTCAGCGAGTCGAGGGTCGCTGCGCGCTCCAGGGTACGTGCCAGAAGCTCGAGGATGCGACGGGCGCCTTCGTATCCGTACAGTCCGGCTTCGAGGAAGTCCCTGGGCGAGCGGCACAGGTGTCCGCGGGCAACGAGTGGCAGGTGGAGGCCAGGGCTCGTGATCACCACGTCCGGCCTGGCCTCGTCGATCCGGTTCGCCTGCCCCCTGTAATCCGGGGAGACGACCACGTCCACATCTGGGCCGAGTGCCTGCAGCTCGGCGGCCAGAAATCTCCGGTCGAGCCGCGGCGCCCCGACCTCGAGCACAACGGCTCCAGCGTCCGCGAGAAAGCGGGCAAGCGGGAGCTCGAGTCCCGTGTCACCGGCGAAGAAGATCCTCTTCCCCCTGATGCGGTTCCGCAGAGCCCCGAGGTCCTCCCAGGCGGACCTGGCCCGCACGACCTCGCTGGTCCTGGACCCGGCCTCCTCGGCCACGTCCTGCACGAAGCGGGCCGTTCCGTCCACGCCGACGGGCATGAGGGTCCTTACCACCGTGGCCCCGCGTTTCTCCGCGACTGTGGCCGCCGCTTTCAGGTTCGGGTCCATGACGCCAACGACCGTGCCCTCCCCGAGGGGCGGAAGTTCCCCAACGCCGTCGCCGGGTACTGCCCCTGCCACCTCAACCCCTGCCCTCGAGAGCTCCGCGGCCAGTCCCCGCGCGGCCCCGGGCGAGAGGGCGCCACCGAGCAGTACGACGGGGCGGCCGTCGCCTGAGTCAGGCGCTTCGCGGCCCCGTCCAAGCAGGCCACCGAAGAGGCCGCCGCGCTTGGTCGCGGAGGCCGTTTCGACGAGGTCCGAGGTCCTCCTCTTGGGGCAGAGGTTCACCAGCGCGGCGATGACGCCGTCCTCCAGGTCGGTGGAGAGGGTACCCGGGATCTCGCGGGGGGCATCGAGGTTCACTACTTCGGCGGGCAGGTCGAGCTTGCGGGCCACGAGCCTGGACTCGAACTCGGCGTCGACCCCGAGCGACTCCACCGAGCGCCCAGCCACGAGCAGCACGAGCTTCGTGCCCCGCACACCGGCGGCGCTCTCCACGATACGGGAAGCCAGTAGGCCTTGCTGCGGTGGGTCGTCGGGGTCGAGAACCGCGAAGACTAAACGCGGATCGCGCCGAAAGGGAGGAAGGTTAGGTGAGGGTGGAGCCGGCAGGTACTGGACCAGGTGCGCCTCTGCCTGCGTGCCGGCGACGACCACGAGGACGTCCGCAAGCCTCTCGGACAGGCCACTTACGGCATGCAAAGGGGGGAGAACGTCCGGTATCCCCGACTCGTTGAGGATCGTCACTTTACTTTCCTATCTAGCGGAGGTCGGTACTTCCACCTCGTCCCCACAGGGGGTACTAGTTTAAGGCGTTTAGGGTGTCGAGCGCCAGTGCCATCATGTTGTCAACGGCGTCACGCAGTTCCTGGTCGCCGATCCTGACTATCTCCTGGCCGATCGTGTCAGAGACGGTCAGCAAACATCCAGCCCTCACGCCCTGCATCGCGGCTATGGTAAAGATGGCCGCGGCCTCCATCTCGACGGCGAGGACCCCGAGTCCGCCCCATAACGTCGCAGGATCTTCGACGGGATCGTAGAACAGGTCGGAGCTGACTATGGGACCGACGAAGGTCCTACGCCCCGCGCTCTCGGCGGCGTGGTGGGCTGCGTGGACGACGTCGAAGTGGGCCGCGGGGGCATAGGGGACGCCGCCGGTGATCGAAGACACCGTCCCGTCCTGCGGGGTCGCAGAGGTCGCGACGATAAGATCCCCTAGCCGCAAATCCCCACTGTACCCGCCACACGTACCGACCCTGAGCAAGTTCTTCGCCCCGAGCTGTATAAGCTCCTCCGTTACGATCGAGGCACTCGGGCACCCCATCCCCGTGGTCTGGACCGAGACAGGCTCCCCCCTGTAAGCGCCCGTGTAACCGAGCATCCCGCGCTCCTCGGTCACTAGCCTCGCGTCCTCGAAGAAGTTCTCGGCGATGTACTTCGCCCGCAGGGGGTCACCAGGCAGAAGAACACTCTCCGCGAAATCTCCCGGCTCCGCCCGCACGTGGACTGGACTCATATGCTCCTCCCTTACGGTCGTCGCAAGCATTTCAGCACTTCAGCTAGTCAGCTCCTCTTTTGCTGACTGGCTGACCGGCTGAAATGCTGACTTGCTGTATTCACCGGCTATCCAGGATAGCAGGGGGAGGATCTACGGGCTCGCCTGAGATCTCGAGCGCTTCTAGTACGAGGTGCGCGGCCCGCTCCGCTTCGCGTTCACCGTAGAGGCGGGCTACGGGTTGGCCCTCTTCGAGGGGGTCTCCTGGCTTTACGAGGATCTCGATGCCTGAGCCAGGGTCTATTTCGTCGCCCTTCTTCGCGCGGCCGGCTCCGAGGGCGAGGGCCGCGCTGCCGATGCCGGACGCGGCGAATCGGGCTACGTAACCGTCCCGGAGGGACTTTACTTCGCTGACAGTGGCCGAGACGGGGAGGTCTTCCAGGGCTTCTGTGTCGCCCCCCTGGGCGCTTACGAACTCCTCGAACTTCTCGAAGGCTGAGCCCGAGGAGAGTGCTCTCTGAACGGCGGTTGCACTTTCGGGGATGCCTTTCAGTTCGAGGAGGCTGGTGGCAACGTGGGAGACCTCGTCCTCGAGGTCGTCGGGGACGGGTTCGTTTTTCAGCAGGCTGATGCTCTCGCGGACTTCCAGGGCGTTGCCGACGGCGCTTCCTAAAGGGTTGTCCATGGCGGTGATCAGGGCCGAAGCCTCGATACCTAGGTCCTCGCTCAGGCGCACGAGTAGGTCTGCGAGCTCGCGGGCTTCTTCGGTCGTCCTCATGAACGCCCCCGAGCCGCGCTTTACGTCGTAGAGCAGGTGGCCTGCGCCGGTCGCGGCCTTCTTGGAGACTATGGAGGAGCCGATGAGCGGCAGGGAGTCGACCGTGCCCGTCGTGTCGCGGAGGGCGTAGATCTCCTTGTCCGCAGGCGCGAGCTCCCCCGCCTCGATGATGGCAAGCCCGACCTCGTCGACCTGGCGCGAAAAACACTCCTCGGAGAGGTTGCAAGAGAAGCCGGGGATGGACTCGAGCTTGTCTATGGTGCCGCCGGTCGCGCCGAGGCCACGCCCGGAGAGCTTGGCTACGGGTGCCCCACAGGCTGCCACTATGGGGAGCGCCGTCAGGCTTACCTTGTCCCCGACGCCGCCGGTTGAGTGCTTGTCCACGCACTCTGGGAAAGAGTAAGTCTTGCCGGATTCGGCCATCGCCCGCGTCAACGCGAGCGTCTCCCCGTAATCCATACCCCGGATGAATATAGCCATGAGCAGCGAGGCCATCTGGTAGTCGGGAACCTCTTGCGTGGTGTAGCCCCTTACCACGTCCTGGATCAAGCCTTCGGACAGTTCCCCGCCGAACTTCTTGGTCTCTATGGCATCGAGTATCACGTTCCCTGAGTCCATGCGGTACCTGCCTCGAATAAACGCCATCCTCTGGCCATTCTAGCGGGTGTTAGGATTTCCAGCCCTCCTCACCCTACGCGAAGCTCCTTCCCGGGAGTCCGTCCCCTTCGACTCCGAGCCACGCCGCTACAGAGGCACCGACATCGGAGAAACCCTCGCGAATACCGAGGTCACGCGGCGCACCACCCACGACGACGAGCAGGGGTACGCGTTCGCGGGTGTGATCCGTCCCCCTGAAAGTGGGATCGTTGCCGTGGTCCGCGGTGATGATCATGAGGTCCTGTTCGGTGAGCGCATCTAGCAATTGCGGCATCCTCCCGTCGAAGCGTTCCACGTTTCGCGCCATGCCCTCGGGGTCGCGGCGATGGCCGTATTTCGCGTCGAAGTCGACGAGGTTGGCGAAGATCAGGCCCGATTCGACGCGACTGAGGGCCTCCAGGACGGCGTCGACTTTGGCGTCGTCGTCGGGAGGGGCAGGGAGGTGTTCCGTGATGCCCTTGCCGTCGAAGATGTCCCGGATCTTGCCGACGGCCACGGTCTCGTGGCCAGCGGCCTCTATACGGTCCAGGTAGGTCTCGGAGGGTGGGGTGATGCCGTAGTCGTGGCGGTTCTCGTTCTCCCGCTCGTAGGCGCCGGGTTCGCCGTGGAAAGGACGGGCGATGACCCTCTCGACCATGATCTCACCCTCGCCGATAAGCATCTTGTGGGCCTTTTTGGATGCCTCATACAACTCTTCTAACGGGATCACGCCCGTGTTGGCAGCGATCTGGAAGACGGAGTCGGCCGAGGTGTAGAGGATCCAGGCCCCCGTCCTCTGCTGCTCGGGACCGAGCTCCTCTATGATCTCCGTCCCCGAAGCGGGCCTGTTCCCTATGACCACGCGCCCAGTCTCTCTCTCGAAGCGTGCCAGGATGTCGTCGGGGAAGCCTTCTGGGTAGGTGGGCAGCGGGTCTTCGAGCACTAGGCCCATCATCTCCCAGTGTCCCGCAAGGGTGGCTTTGGCCGCGGAGAGCTCGACCATGAGGCCGTAAGAGGCGCGGGGGGAGCCTGCGGGCGGCACCCCCTCTATGCTCCCGATGTTGCCCAATCCCAGACCTTGAAAGTTCGGCGCTTTCAGGCCGCCTGTGGCCCTCGCTGTGTTCGCCAGGGTGTTTGCGCCCTCGTCGCCGAAGTCCGCCGCGTCCGGTGCATCGCCGGCGCCGAGCCCGTCGAGCACGATTACGATCGCCCTGTGTCCCATCCGCCTCCTCTTGTGCGCCCGGCTCATCTTAACGTCTGCATCTGTTCATTGTCGGGCTACGTAGGGTAAGTAATATCCTAGATGGCAAAACGAGGAGCGGGATGGACTCCAAATCCAGGATCAAAGTGCGTGGGGCGACGACCGACGACGCCGCAGACATACAAGGCCTAGTCCGCGAGCTGGCCGAGACGGTCGGCGATGCGCCGCCCGTTGAAGAGGCCGTCAGGGCGCGGCTCGGGGAGCTCCTCGAAACACCGGGGGCGCGGGTCCTCGTGGTTGAGAACGAGCGTGGGGTCGTCGGGGCGGTGAGCTTCTGGATCAAACCCGACCTCGCCCACGGCGATGTGGTGCTCGAGGTGCCGATGCTCGTCGTCGCCGACGAGCACAGGCGGACAGGGGTGGGCAGGCTCCTCATGGAAGAGGTGCGAAGCGTCGCCTCGGATAACGGCGCGAGCCAGATCGAACTCGTGGCCACCACCACGAACGTCGTCGCCCGCGAGTTCTACCGCTCCCTCGGCTTTGTCGAGGCCGACGTGGTCTCGCTCGAGTTCGTAGGATCCCACGACGACCCTCCACAGGCGGAGGAATAGTTATCAGGC
The DNA here is from genome assembly GCA_038199875.1 of Rubrobacterales bacterium. Lineage (GTDB taxonomy): Bacteria > Actinomycetota > Rubrobacteria > Rubrobacterales > Rubrobacteraceae > Rubrobacter_D. The sequence goes on along the minus strand of JBBPYN010000119.1, from coordinate 3,054 downwards.
AAAGACGAGGAGGTAGTAGGCCACCCCCAGGATCGCCCCGACCACAACGCAGACGAGCGTGACCCTCAGACCTCCGACCTCCTGCGTCCTGGCGAGCCCTAACGGCATGAGAACGAGCCCGACGTAAGCCGCCCCCACGGGACCGAGTACAGGGATAGCGGCCAGGGGGAGATAGAAACCAAGGGGATACACGAGAACCCTCCAGGTCACGACGTACCCGTACCGGCCACCGAGAACGCCCACATGGTAGAGGCCGGCGAGCAGGAGCGAGAGCGGGAGAGGCGCTACAAGGGCCACCAGCGCGGGATAAAGCCCCCAGAAGAGTAGCCACAAGCCTGCGGCGGGAAGCCCACAGAAGATGAGAAAGAGGGCCGGCGCCCTCATGTCCGGGATCTTCGGCAGCAGCTCGAAAAACCTGGCAGGGTGCGCGGCCATCATCGCCAGGGTCCGCACGTAGCTGGAGAAGGGCCGCGACACGTCCCACTCGCTGGCCCCGCCCCGGATCGTATCCCGCGTGTAGCCGCGCTTCGCCACGGGCGGAGTATACAGACCCGGAAGGCCTCTGCGCCGACGTAGTATTCTGCCCCTGCGATGAATCCCTCCTCCGAAAGGACAGAAGCCCTGCGGCGATGGGGCCCTGCGTTGCTCGGTGGGGCGCTCGCGATCCTGGTCGGCACACTCTACGCCGGGACCCTTGCGCCGACGGTCCTTCCTTACGGTACCCCCGATACGCTCGACTCACCGATGCTGCAGGCCGAAGTCCCGGTACTGGGGGTCGGACATCCGACAGGTTACCCCACGTACATGATGCTTACACACCTCTTTACCTACCTGCCGATGGGAGACCCCGCTTACCGCGTGAACCTCGCCTCCGCCGTCTACGGGTCTGCGGCCGTGCTCGTCGTCTACCTCGCGGGACGGCGGCTGTGCGGCCTGGCCGTGGCCGCGGCGGCGGGAGCTCTTGCTTTCGGGCTCTCCGGTGCCTTCTGGGGCCAGGCCGTGATCTCGGAGGTCTACACCCTCGAAGCGCTCTTCGTGGCACTGGTCATCCTGGTCCTGCTCGTCTGGAGAGACACCCGCGACGACCGCTACCTGTTGCTCTGCGCCTTCCTCGTCGGCCTCTCCCTTACCCACCACCTGACTAGCGTCCTGCTCTTACCCGCCGTCCCAGCTTTCGTGTTCCTGACAGACCGGCGCGTGTTCTCGGAGGCTGCCCTGATGCTGAAGACCGCCGGACTCTTCCTGCTCGGGCTTCTGCCGTTTCTCTACCTACCGATACGTGCCATGATGCACGCGCCCCTCAACGAGGCCGACCCTTCTACCCCCTGGCGTTTCCTGCTCCTCGTCACGGGCGGCAGTTTTCTGGCCGAATCTTCCGAGAAGGGAAGGCATTGCAGCCCCTCGGTACTCACGCTCGCCGACCCATCGACCAAACTGACGCTACTCGGGAACCATCTCCTCGGGCAGTTCCCCCTGATCCTGCTGCTCGTTGGCGTACTGGCCGCCGTCTACCTGCTCGTTACGGACCGCGCGGTTGCCATCCTCCTCGGCACGCTCTTCTTCGGTTGTCTCGGACAGGCCGTCGTCTACCTCCAGCTCGGCATCGAGGACTTCTACGTGTTCCTCATCCCCGCTTTTCTGGCTTTCGGCCTGTGCATCTCGGCGGGATTGGGAGCCCTGCTGCGGTGGACACAAGGCCTGGCGGTCGGCTCCGCCACCAGAAGAACTACTCTCGTCGCCCTTTCCGTCTTGATGCTGGCCGTACCGCTTGTGGGCGTGCGCGACGCCTACGCGACCTACGACCGTAGTGACGACTTTGGCGCACGCAGGACGATAGAGGCCGTGGCCCGGTACACGAAAAGGGATGCCACCGTGTTGCATCACAGGAGCCCGCTCTGGTACATGGTATTGGTAGAGCGGAGGAGGCGAGACCTCACCCTGATCGACCCCTTCTGCACCTCCTGGGACCGCCACACCGACGTCGTCTGGCCTGACCCTATCAGCGCCGCCAGGGCCGCACACCGCTACGGCACCGACGACACCACGGGCGTCGAGGCCGCGCGCAGGGCCGCAGAGAACGGCCCCGTCTACCTTCTGGCCAACGCTCGTAGCAGGTTAGAGCCCTTCCGCGAGGCCGGCCTCGACGTGGTGCCGGTTGGAAGGGACGGTTCTCTCTACGAACTCGTGCCCCAGGACCGCTAAAGCGTGCGACCTACCCGTCTTGCCCTAGCCCGGCCTCACGGCGTTCGAGGCTACCCGCTCCTTCTTCGGGAAAATGAACTCACGACCGAATACAATAGACTACATCGTAGGCTCTGAGAGGTGGTGAAGCAGGTGGCGACGAAGGGGCGGCCGTTTACGGTACGGTTGAGGCCGGAGGTAGAGCGGCGGTTGGAGGAAGAGGCCGGAAGGGCGCGGTGGCCGAAGACGGTCATGTTGGAGGCTCTGGCGGACGAGGGGTTGAGGATGCGTCGCTTTCCGGGGATAGGGTTTACGGGACCGGAGCATGACCGGAGGGCTTACCTTTCGGGGACGGGGCTCGAGGTTTGGGAGGTGGTGGAGCTCTATCGGGACTACGGGGAGAAGGAGAGTGGGCTCATGCTGGAGGCACATCCCGTGACGGAGCGGCAGCTTCGGGTCGCGCTTGCCTATCATCGGGAGTATCCCGAGGAGATAGACCGGCACGTCAGGGAGAACGCGAGGGCACCCGAAGAGTGGGATGAGATTTATCCGGGGTTGCTTTCACCGCCCGATGAAGACACTGCTCGGTGAGGCTAATGCTTGACGCCCACATCTCGGGTTCGAAGGTGGGGCGCGCATTACAGAGATTGGGGCACGATGTAAAGGCGACGGAGAAGTGGGAGCGCATCCCGGACGTGGTGCTACTAGAGATGGCTATCGACGAAGGACGCGTACTAGTGGGTCGCTTGACTCGCGTGTCGCCATTTCTCCATGACGCTCCTCCGCCTTCGTATCGGCCTCCGCGTACAGGCTCCGCTACCTCCCAGGGCATATAAGGCATGCCGTCTGTTCCGAGCCCGCGCTCGCCGCTTC
>JBBPYN010000118.1:0-11453 GCA_038199875.1 Rubrobacterales bacterium | reverse complement strand
GGTCGTCGGCGAGGTCACCGCGAGCGACACCCTGGACGAGAGCTACCCCCTGATCTACGACCCAGGCGAGTACGAAGAGGCCCTCAGGTAGATGGACCCAGAGACCCGCCTCCGCGAGCTCGGCTTCGAGCTCCCACACATACCAGCTCCAGCCGGCGCCTACGTCCCCGCCACACGCGCGGGGGGCCTTATCTTCACCGCAGGCCAACTCCCCAACAAGTCTGGTGAACTGCACCTGAAAGGCAAGGTCGGCGACACCGTGGGCGTCGATGAGGCGCGCGAGGCGGCCCGCCTATGCGCGCTCAACGCCCTCGCAGCAGCCGCTGCACTGGCCGGCGGGCTGAACGGCATCTCAGGCATCGTCAAAGTGACCGGCTTCGTCGCCTCGGCGCCAGGCTTCAACAGCCAGCCTGGGGTGCTCGACGGCGCATCGGAGCTCCTCGGCGAGGTCTTCGGGGACGCCGGCCTGCACGCCCGCTCGGCCGTTGGCGTCGCTGAGCTGCCGCTGGACGCCCCCGTCGAAGTCGAGCTCGTGGTACGTTCGTCCGACGGCGCTTGAAGAAGAATACTGTTCGCCCTTTCAGGGTACAATATATTCGTCAGAACGGATCTATTAACAGGAGGCGGGCCATGGATGCGACGCTCGAGAAGACAGGAATAAGGCTTTACACGGGTAACTATTGCCCATTCTGCCGGCGGGTAAAGAGCGAATTGGAGCGGCTGGGCCTGGACTACGAGGTCGTGGATGCCGACGCGGACGGGCGCGGCGAGGTCATTCAGCTCTCAGGACAGCGGGCTATTCCCATCCTCACCATCGGCGACGAGGTGTTGGTTGACTCCTCGCGCATAATCCGCGAGCTCCGCAGGCGTTACGCCTGAGATCCGCGGGTTTTCCTGACCCCGTTCTCCGACTCGTCGCTGAACTGTTGTAGGGCGTATTCGGCGTAGAAGCTCAGGGACTCGCTCGGCCCGTGTTCCAGGAAAGCCCTGGCTTTACCGACAGGATCGAGGACGAAGTTCCCTACCTCGATCACGGGTCCCTCCCCCCACTCCTCCGGTGATCGCCAGGCGCCCGGTGGGGTAACGTTGCGGCGGATTGTCTCTCCCAGAAAACATCCGAGCCCCGCCACGAGCCCATCCGAGAGGTGTGGGGTGCCCTCGTCGACGTCTAGCACGGCGATAAGGAGCTCCTCGACCAGCGGCAGGTACCCCGGCTCGTAGGCCAGGTCGACGTCCCAGCGGTCGCTTCCGACCTCTCTGAATAGGCCGGCGGCCACCTCAGGCATGTCAGGCGTGAGCCGCGCGAGGTCGAGCTGCAGCAGCGCGGCGGGCGATCTGCCGAAGAAAAACTCCACCTCAGGCGGCACGGGGTAGCCGCTCAAGATCTCGAGTCCAGCCCCTGCATATTCCGAACTGCGCACGATAGCGGCCCTGTCGACCGCCTCGTTCGACCTCCGGCCATCCCAGGGTTCTGTCGCGACCTCGACGAAAAAGTCCTCGCCGTCCTGTAGGAGGTGTATGGGCATAACCACCCGTCCGAGGGGAGATTCGATCTCTTTGAAGAGCTCGAGGACCGTACCCCCCCGCACTTCCAGCTCCCCGGCCACCCGGAGAATCGTGGCGGGGCGGGGGGCGTCGCGTTCGATCCGGATGGGGCCTGCATGCTCTTCTCGGGCTTCCTCCACGCCGTCTTCGGGCGTCTCTCGCCAGCCTCTCCAGAACATCCTGGTAAGCCTCCCGTCAGACCACGAACGAAGCTGATTCTACCACCGGCGAAGATTTGCCGAAGACGCCTCCATACACTACTCTTACCCGATGCCGAAACCACAAGAGTTACTCCTGGTGCGTCACGGACAGTCCACGGCGAACGCGAGGGGCATCTGGCAGGGCCAGATGGAGTTCCCCCTCTCGGAGGAAGGCCGAATACAGGCCGCCCTCGCGGGCCGCGCCCTCTGCAAAGAGCCTTTCGAAGGACTCTACTCGAGCCCGCTCTCCCGCGCTTTCGAGACGGCGAGCATAATCCGCGACCGCTCGGGGTTCGCGGGAGATGTCGTCCCTGCAGGTGGCCTGAGCGAGAGGCACGGAGGCATCCTGGAGGGCTATACATGGGCCGAGCAGGAAAGGCAAAACCCCGAGCTGGCCAGTAAGTTCCTCTCCATCCCCGAGGAAGAACGCTGGGCGCTCGTCGGCGCGGAGACCGACGAGGAGGTCATCTCGAGGTTCGGGGAGGCCATCTCGGCCATCAGCGCCAGACACCCCGACGGCGCAAGAATCGTCATAGTCTCGCACGGAGGCGTGATGCGAGCATTCCTCAGAGACCTCTTCGGACCAGAGGTCCTACCAGGCGCCGTGCGGGCGCCCAACGCTTCGATCACACGCCTGCAATGGGGCGAAGAACCACGTCTGCTCGAGGTGGCTGGAACCTCGCACCTCACTGAAGACCCCAGCGCCTCGACCGTGGAATAGTTCGTTGCGAACCTGACGCCCTGGATTGCGAGGGCGGGTTTGAAACCCGCCCCTACATTAGCCCGGGGTATGCGATATCGTGGAATGGATCGCCACAACCCCTGACGCCTCGGTTCGCGAACCGCCCCTACGTTAGCTGAGGGTTGCTACGCGGCGCGCGTTCGGGCCCCTGTCGTTGCGACCTACCTCGTACTCGACCTCACCGTTGGGAGAGAGCTCAGAAGGGTCGCCCTGTACCTCGGAGTGATGGACGAAGAGATCGTCGCCCGTGGGGCGCACCAGGAAGCCGTAACCCTTCTCCGCGTCAAACCATTTGACGCGCCCCCGCTCGCGTGGCGTTTCTTCGCCTGATGGCGTTTGTCCTGACCCGCCATCCACGGCGGGAAGCACGGAGTCGGACGCGCCGTCCGTGGACCCGGCCTCTCCCCCGTCGGCCTCGAGCACGATGGAGTCCTCGGCCACCTTCACGACTACGGCCTCAACGCTGGCCCAGTGCTCCCTCCAGATCGGGTCCTCAGCGATGGAGGGGTCGAGCCACAGGCCCCACCCGTCGCGTTCGCCGTGGTCGAGGACCCCCTCGAAAACGCTCTCCGGCTCGCGCGGCCCGCGCTCGCGCCGGTAGATATCGTTGCGCGAGCGGAAAGACTGTACCGACGAGGCGCTGGTGCCAAGGGCATCGGCGATCCAATCGTCCGTCTTACCAGTATCCACCCAGTCCCTGATCCGGTCCATGTGGGGCTTCAACGCTATGCGCTTTCTGGAGTCTGCCATGCTACCGCCTGCTCCTTCTTCGAACCCGTTCTGATAGATGCTGCGCTGAGCGTTTGATAGACGAGTTATTGTTGAAGATACCGCTAATATACTACCATTTCCTCCAGGTGTGCGGGCGACTTTTACAGCCGAGGCTTATTCGGCGGTACCAGGGGCATCCTCCCTTCCGTCCTCGGGCGGTGCGGCTTGCTTCTTCTCGCCGCTCTCCTGTACCACGCCTGGAGCTTCTCTGGCCTGCGAGTCCTGAACCCTCGAAGGCTCGTCCCCCTTTCCGGAATCCTCACGGGCAGCGCGCCGCGCCTCCCTGTCCCCTTGGCTTGGTTTCTGCTCTCTTTCCTCGGCGGCAGCGCCACCCGTCACGGCACCCCCCGCCGAAGGGACACCTTCTTCCGGGGGGACATCCTCTTCGGCGTTCTCGGCCGGCTCGCGTGGTGGTTCGGGGAAGTCGGCGAAGCCATCCCTGCCGAGGTCCTCGAGGATCTCGCCCACGATGGGGGCTGGAAGATCGAGGTGCAACGCGAGGCTCTCAGCGACGGCGAGCACTTCGTAGGCGTCTCCCTCGTAGCCTAGGGCGCCTAGGGCCCTTGAGACGTTCTCGGTTGGCACGAGGGTGTTACCACCGGCCGCAACACGCAGGTACTGGAAGAGCATGAGGTCGAGTCCCCCGACCACGCCGACGACGGGTTCGGTCTCGTGGATGCGCCGCCTGACGAAGAGACGCGTGTCGTAGCCATCGGCCCAGCGTCTGAGGACCTCGCGTTCGTCCACGTAGTTGTACTGGGCCACCCTGTGCTGGAATTGCCCGAGCAACCTGCCCGTCAGAACGCGGAGGTTCTCGTCCCCGAAGAACCAACCGTCGCCCTCGACGTTCATGATCCCGCTCGCGCGCGGGATGGTCAGGGGCTCCTCTTCGTCCTCGAAGGTCTCCAGAAACTCGCGCACCAGGCCGCGAACCTCCTCAGCCCCCCGTCCGCTCTTCATCAGGGCGGTCTCGTAGACCACCAGCGCAGGCTCCGCGCGTTCCCCCGAGCTCTCGTCAAACCTGCGCGCCGCCTGCTCCAGCCGCCCGTCGTAGTCTTCGAGGTTCCTGACTTTCCAGGCCGCCTCGTCGACCTTATCTGCCAACTCGACCATGGTCTCTCCCTAGCGTTGTTAAGAATTGTTCCACGCAATATAGCACGCTTCGGCTTCGCCTCCGCTTGTCAGCACGGCGCTTGCAGCGCCTTGTCAGCACGCTCGCCCTTCGGGCTTCGCTTGTCAGCTCGCTTCGGCCTTCGGCCTCGCTTTCAGCTATTTTTTGTAGGAGGTCATCGGGTCTGAGAAATGCAGCGAGGGCGGTTCGCGAAGCGTCCCTAGCTCTTGGATGCTTACTTCAGGCCGTAGACGCCTGGTGCGGTTTGAACGAAGAGGGTGGCGGGGTTGTCCCGCACGTCAACGGAGAGGCGGGCCCTCATCGTGTTCTGGGGCGTCCGGCCGGCGCTCTGCAGGTATCCGGACTGCAAGGCGATCTCGGTTATGTCCGTGTAGTGGAGGGGATGGCCGACTTCCTCGAGGACTTCCCGCGCGGCGGCCTTGAATTCCACGCTCTCAGGCGAGTTCGGGGGAGACCTCGGGGTAGGCCCCGACCAGGCTGACGTAAGGGCAGTGCTCCTCCAGCGATTCGAGGGCGCGACGGACCCTCTCCTCCTCCGGGTGGCCGAGGAAGTCGGCGAAGAACACGTAGGTCCAGGCCCGCTTGCGGCTCGGGCGGCTCTCGATGCGGGTCAGGTTGATCCCCTCCTCGGCGAACGCCGAGAGCGCGTCCTTCAGGACACCTGGCCTGTCCTTGACCGAGAACACGACGCTCGTCTTGTCCTTTCCCGTCCTCGCCGCCCATTCGCGCCCGAGCACGATGAAGCGGGTCGTGTTGGCGCGCGCGTCCTGGATGTTGCGCGCCAGGACCGTCAGGCCGTGGGTACCAGCGGCCAGCACGCTCCCTACGGCGGCCACGCCAGGCTCGACGGCCGCGCGGCGGGCCGCCTCAGCCGTCGAGTCGACCTCCTCCAGGCTTGCTGAGGGCAGCTCGCGCCTGAGCCAGCTCGCGGCCTGGGCAAGCGCCATCGGATGCGAGCAAACCAGGTTCACCCGTTCGATAGAAGGTTCCGAGGAAATAAGGTTCTGTGAGACGGGCAGGTAGACCTCGCCGCAGATCTTCAACGGGCTGTTCATCAGCTCGTCCAGGGTGTGTGTCACTGCCCCTTCCATCGAGTTTTCGACGGGCACGACGCCGTGCTGGACCTCCCCCCGCTCGACCCTGGCGAAGACCTCGGCGACCGTTGTCTGGGGCTCGAGCTCGATGCTCGACCCGAACGACCGCAGCGCGGCCTCGTGGGTAAACGTCGCCTCAGGCCCGAGGTAGGCAACCTTGAGGCGTCCCTCCAGGGAGATGGAGGAGGAGATGATCTCACGGAACACTGCCTGCAGCCCGAGCCTTGGGAACTCACCCTCGCTGAGGGCTGTGACGCGGTCGAGCACGGCCCTCTCCCTTGCCGGGGCGTAGGCAGCAAGGCCCCTCTGGTGTTTGATCTCCCCTATCCTCCGCGCCATCCAGGCGCGCCGGTCGAGCAGGCGTACGATCTCCTCGTCAACCGTATCGATGCCCCTGCGGAGATGCTCCATCTCCGCACCTGGAGGCACATCGGCGACGGGAACTTCCCGTCCCAAGGCATCTTCTCTATCTGGCGAGTCTGCGTGGGTCATGGCGTATGTGGTCTCCTGTAGAAGCTCTACTGCGATGCGGAAACGGAGGAACGCGGTCGCGCGTCAGGAACGGGAGCGCCTCTCCCCGGTAAATCGCCGTATCGCCTCGACCGCGTGGTGCATGACCCCGCCAAAGTAACAGATGGTAGCCTCCGCTGTCAAAGTCGAGATCCTTGCCGTCCATTACCCTCTCCTCGCCCCCGGCGAACCACCCGAGATGCACCGCTATGAGGCCCTGTAGGGCCGCTTCGCGAAGCGCCCTACCCACGCGATCCGCTAATAGAAGACGAGCAGTAAAACGGCGACGACGGCCGCGACGGCGAAGCGGTAGTACGCGAAGACCCGCAGGCTATGGTGCGTCAGGTAGTTGAGCAGGAACCGGATCGTGAAATACCCGACGAACGCCGAGGTGATGAAGCCAGCCACGAACAGGAGCCACTCGTGCGCGCCCATACCGCTGGCGAGCACCTCGCCCAGCTTCAGGTCGCCTGCGCCTGCGATGATCGGGACGCTCATCAGGAACGAGAACCGGGCGGCCTCCTCGCGCCTGAGCCCCAAGAACAGGCCGAGCGTGATCGTAGCCCCAGAGCGCGAGACGCCTGGCACGAGCGCCGTCGCCTGGGCCAGTCCGATCCCAACTGCCTCTCCGAACCCGAGCTTGGAAGCCAGCCGCCTGTGGCTGCCGGCCGCTTCGGCGACGAGGAACAGGATGCCGACAAGAACGAAATTGAAGACCACGACCCAGGGCGAGCGCACCGAGCTCTCGAAAAAGCCCTCGAAGACGAACCCGATCAAAGCCGCAGGTACGGTCGATGCGATCACCAGGTAGGCGAGCCGCTGGTCTGGGTCGTTCAGATCCCTGTGCCCAAACGAACGGAAGAAGGCGAGTGCCATCCTGATGAGATCCCGCCAGAAGTAGGAGACGACCGCGAGGAGGGTGCCCATGTGCAAAGCGACGTCGAAGGAGAGCCCGAAGCGGTTCTCATTCAGCCCGAGGAAATGCTGCCCCAGCAAGAGATGCCCTGAACTTGAGACCGGCAAGAACTCCGTGAGCCCCTGCACCACCCCGAGAATTACTGCTTCGATAAGCTCTAACAAGTCAAGCATCCTCCAGCGTACGATAGTAAGCGCTTGTCAGCATTGCAGCTTGCAGGCCGGAGTGTGCTATGGGCGACTTAATTCTGTGAGGGTGCGTGTGTCCTTGAGAGTTATGCGGCCTGAGTCTACTTCGATCACATCGCGGTTGCGCATCTCGTTTAGGACCTTGGTGACTGACTCCCTGGTGGAGGCGACCATGGCGGCGAGGTCCTGGTGGGTGAGGCGCAGCTCTATGGTCACGATGCCGTTCCTGCTCTGGCCAAACTTTTGCGCCAGCAGCGGCAGCAGGTTCGCGAGCCGCACCTCGGTCTCGCGGGGAAGCAGGCACTGGACTAGCTCCTCGTACTGCACGAGCCGCAACTCCAGCAGGGTCATAAGCTTGAAGGCGGCCCGCGGTTCCTGCCGGACGGCGCGTTCGACGAAGACCTTGGGGACCTTCGTCACCCTGCACTCCGTTACCGCCTCGGCGTAGGCGCGCTGCCTGGTCTCCCCGGCGAAGGCCAGATGGCCAAAGATATCCCAGGGCTTGAGCAGGCGCAGCGTCGCCTCCTTGCTTCCGGAGTAGGGCCTGAACAGCTTCAGTACACCCTGCGTCAGCACGTAAAGGGCGTCACCATACTCGCCCTCGTTGTAGATGGCATCCCCAGGACCGTAGACCCTGTCGGCCGTTGCGATGCCCATCTCGCCAAGCAGCTGCAACAGCTCCCGGCACTCCTGCTCCTGCAGCTTCGTGTACTCGGTCAGGGAAATATCAACGGCCACGTGCGCTCCCTCCCTAAAATTTTGGCACGAAACCGTGCCGATCCTCGCCGGCCCCCGGGTTGAGCGTGCTACACATTGCTACATTGTACATTACGCGGCGGCGGGCGCGAACACGTCCCGTAAGACGGGCCCTGCGGATTGGGTTAGAATGCCTTCACGAATCGTATTCGAGAGAGGAGACGGGGTGCGGGAGCGTCTGGCGTTCGGGATCTTGATCCTGTTGTTGATCTTCCTGTTCGCCTTTACGTTCGCCGTCCTCGGCAAGGGTGAGTACGAACCGGCCGGTGGAGAGGCTCCGCTCCAGGTCGCCTCGACGCTTGCGTGAGGATCAGGCTGGCCCGTAAGCCTCAGAGGTGCGCTCGACCGCGACCCGGTAGGAAGTCATCTGAGGGTGTCCGCGCAACAGTCCGGTGCCGCCCCCTCGACCATGGGCCATCTTGAATTCGTCGCTGTGAACCCATGCTTCGAAGGATTCCCGGTCCCGCCAGCGCGTGATGACGAGCACCTCGTCCTCCGCGTCGGACTTCAGCACCTCCATGGAGACGAACCCCGGAAACCCCTGTACATGGCCGCGGCTCTCGGCGAACCGTTCCACGATCTGATCGGCTGCGCCTTCCTTGACGGGGAGGGAGTTGAAGATCGCGATCACGGACACCTCCGAAGTATTAGCGGGCGACCACGATGCCGCTGCCGCCGACGCGTTTGGCCATCTTGAGCGCACTCAAGGTCTCCCCCATGAGCTCCCCTGCGCCCGTTCCGTGTGCAGGATACTCGGCGACCCCGACGTCGACTTCGAAGTCAGCCCCGCCCTCTGCAAGCCGCCCGAGCACACGCTCCGCCAGCCGGTAACCGTCCTCACCGGTCTGGTCGGGCAGGATGGCGCATATCTCATCATCACCGAAGCGGGAGAAGACGGAGCCCTCGGGTGCAGACTCTTGCACGGCCTCCGCGAGCGTGCGGAGTACCTTCCTGGCGCGTTTGACCTTCCCCGCCGCGACGGTCTCGGTAAAGTCTGCGACGTCGAAGACGGCCACGGAGAACCTGTCATGAGAGTCGATCGCCCGCGGCAAGAGCAGCCGGTTTAGCTGGTCCCTGTCGGGAAGCCCTGTTACCAGGTCCGTGGCGGCGGCCCGCCCGAGCGCCTGCTCCATCTCGCGCCGCACGATGGCGTCGAAGGCCTCGAGACCGGTCTCCGTCAGCCAGTCGGAAGCCTGCATCAGCTTGGCGAAGAACCCCGAGACCTCGGCGCCGTGCAGCGCGGAGAGGTCGACACCCACCTCGACCGAGCGCCAGATACACCGCCGCAGGACGCTGAAGTCCTCGATAACGCCGACCGCATCCCTGCCCAGCTCGTGCTGGCATCCGGCGATCTTCTGGACCAGGGCACGGGTAGCGCCGCCCCTGCTGTAGGTCCCGACGGTATCCGTGCTCCGCAAGAAGCCGACGAAGACCGAGACCAGCTCCTCCATTCCGGCGAGCGTCCGGTCGTAAGCGCCGTCCTCATCTTCCCCGCCCCTACTCGCCTGCCAGCAGGCCAGAATTCCGGCAGCGTCCTCGTCTATACGATCGGGGATGCGGGGGGCACTCTCCATGTCCCCAAGTATAACCGCGTCCGCCTCACGATACCGCAAAGGCTCGGAAGCGGAGATGTTGGTGCGCCAATGCAACTTTTTCGGGCCGGCATACGTATGTAATTGTGCGGCGACAAAATTGAACAAGCAGGGCTGAGGAGGGAGGCCTCGAAAAGTTTAGGGACTTAAACTTCGCGGTAAACTAATAGTAGTTTCTAAAACTGATTTCCGGTAACATTGGTATTTAGTAAGGAGGGTATTTTGAAAGCTGATTTAGAGAAGCGGAAGGAAACCCAGAAAATCGAGCGGGAATCCGAGACCCCCGAGCTCCTTGCCAAGTACCTCGCGCACATCGGCCAGGGCAATCTCCTGACGCACAAAGAGGAGATCGACCTCAGCATGAGGGCCAAGGCCGGAGACAGGCGGGCCAGGCAGAGGCTCATAGAGAAGAACCTCAGGCTCGTCGTAAGCGTCGCCAAGAAGTACCGTGGCTACGGACTGCCTTTCGAGGACCTGATCCAGGAGGGAAACATAGGTCTGATGAAGGCCGTAGAGAAGTTCGACCCTGAGAGGGGCTTCAGGTTCTCCACGTACGCGACGTGGTGGATACGGCAGGCCGTCCAGCGGGCTGTGGCGGACAAGGGCCGCACCATCCGGGTTCCCGTGCATATGACCGAGAAGATCAGGAAGGTAAGCAGGGCCATGAGCGAGCTCGCCCTGGAGATAGAGCGCGAGCCCAACGAGGACGAGGTCGCGAGGCGCCTGGACTGGGACCCTGACGAGGTAAGGCTCACGATGCGGGCTATGCCGGACGCGACGAGCCTGGATCAACCGGTCTCGAGCGAGGAGACGGCTTCGCAGCTGGGCGACTTTATCGAGGATGACAAGGTCTCCGACACCCCTGACACCGTGATGAGGGAGATGGAGACGGAGCACCTGAAAGAGGCGATAGAACGACTCCCCGAGAGGGCGCGCTACGTGCTCGTCAGGCGCTACGGTCTCGACGACCGCGAGCCGGCCACCCTCGCCGAACTCGGAGGCGAGCTGGATATCTCACGCGAGCGGGTCAGGCAACTCCAGAGGGAGGCGGAACGCATCCTCAAAGGCGGGGAGTACGGCCGCGTCCTTCGCGACGCCGTAGCGTAGAGGAGCAAGTCAGCCAGCATTTCAGCTTGATGATCTTGCTGACCCGAAAGCGCCGGCTCCTCGACCCCGGCGCTTTCGTTTTCCTGCTCTGGTAGCCTGTGAGGCCGTGAAGGACGACACCCGGCTGATCCTGCTGCTTTCGACGGCGGCTTTCCTCGTTTGCTCTGTGGCGGCCGGCGCCGGTCTGTTCCGTCCCATGGACGTCTGGATACTCGGCCTCGCGCAGGGGCACACTTCTGGCTTCATGGATGCGGTCGGGTTGGTCACCTCCGTGGTTGGTGGGGTCGAGTTCGTCGCCATCGCCGCGGTCGCCCTCGCGGCAGGTTTGCTGCTCGAGGGGCGGGGGCATCTCGCGTTGCGGCTGCTCATAGCGTTCACGATAACCGGGTTGATCGAACTAGCCATCAAGATGGTCGTTCCGCAGGTACCGGTACCGGAGAGCGCCACTCGCGGCCCTGACCCCTCGTTACTCGATCTGTCCACGCCTTACCCTTACCCGAGCGGACACATGCTGCGCACGGTCCTCCTGCTCGGGGCCGTCTACGTACTGTGGCCGAGGGGGCCGGGAAGGATCGCGATCCTACTATTCTTCGCCGCATCAGCCGCAAGCAGAGTCTACCTCGGTACACACTGGCCCTCGGACGTCATCGGTGGCGCCCTGCTCGGCATCGCCGCCCTCGCATGGGCATTCAAGCTATCAGCCAACAGCTATCAGCGGTCAGCCAAGGATAAGCGGTCTGTCCACAATTAGGAGATGACATGTTATACCGTTCCGGGCTATTGATGTCACAATGCCTCCACCGCCTCCACCCACCAAGAGTATCCGGTGAGTCGCTTGAGGAGGGCGGGGTCTTCCCAGTAGGGCCCCAGCGTCTGGGTGAGTGCCTCTTGCAGTAGGGC
>JBBPYN010000117.1:0-3834 GCA_038199875.1 Rubrobacterales bacterium | reverse complement strand
GCCCTGTGGTAGCGCTCGACCCGCTGGGGCGTGAGCGAGGCGGCCGCTATGACACCCTTGTCCTTTATCTCCTGCACGCGGCGGAAGATTAGCTCTTCTTTGATCGGCTCGGCGTAGATGTCCTGCATGATCCTGGTCGCCTTGTGCTCGGGCAGGCTCGCTATCTCCTCGAATACGGGACCTGGGTCCTCGTACCTCGTCTGTAGTCCCTCAAGGTTGAGCACGGCGAGGCCGCCCAGGGAACCGATAGTGCCAGCGGTCGTTGGGTCGACGGCCGCGTCGAGCGCGCTGGCCAGGCACGGCAGATCCAGGTTCAGGTTGCCTAAAGCCCACGAGATGTCAACGTCCTCGGGGTCGCGGGTCCTGCGGCTCGGTACTATGGCTATCTCGTCGAGCCCGTAGGCCCGGCGCGCGGTCTTGCCTCTCCCTATCTCAATGTCCATGTTGGTGCCTGGGTTCCTTTCCGGTCGCTGCTGGCAGACAAAACGGGGCCCACGGAGAACCGTCTCCGTGGGCCCCGATACACTTTTCCGCCGTACGTCGCAATAGGGCTTATGCTACACCGCGACCTCCGCCGCGGTCAAGCAACGTACCCTGACCTATAGTCCCGGAATAAATCCCAGAAGGGCCAGTATCACTATCACGATGATGACCACCACTATGATGAGAACCAAATTGTTGGAACCCACTCGTCTACCTCCCCTAAGACCCATCCCGCACCAGACAGGACTGTCTCCCTAGAGGAGCCGCGAGAGCAATAGTAAGACCACGATGACCAAAATTATAACCACAAGTATAGGTATGAGCCCACCCCGCACTTTCTCACCTCCCTCGTTAGAGACCTTCGTTCTAAGTAACAAACGGCAATATGAGCACGATCAGCAAGATTATCGCCAGGACGACGACTGTTATGGCGAGTCCCCTATTCATCCTCCCCTACCTCGCTCCCTGTCTCGTGATGATCGGCTAGCCGCAATATATACCCTCTGAGACCCCCGCGAAACAGAAAGCGTTACGGATACGAAAAAGCGGCGCCCCTTTCGGGACGCCGCCTGAAGAAGCTCTGGAGTAGAGCTTCTTACATCATGCCACCCATGCCGCCGCCTGCGGGCATGGCGGGCATGTCCTCCTCGGGCTCGGCCACGATGACATCCGTGGTCACGATGAGGCTGCCGATGGAGGCCGCGTTCTGCAGCGCGGAGCGCGAGACCATCGTCGGGTCGGTCACGCCGGCCGCGATGAGGTCCTGATACTCGCCGACGAGGGCGTTGAAGCCCATGTTGCCGCCTTCGGTGCGGACCTTGTCGACCACGATGGAGCCGTCAGCCCCTGCGTTGCGGGCTATCTGGCGGATAGGCTCCTCGAGCGCGCGGTGGATGATCCTGGCGCCCGTCCGCTCGTCCCCGTCGAGGGAGTCGAGCAGATTGGCCACCGGCTGCTGGGCGTGCAGGAACGCCACGCCACCGCCTGGCACGATGCCCTCTTCGAGGGCGGCCCTGGTCGCGGAGAGCGCGTCCTCGACGCGGTGCTTCTTCTCCTTGAGCTCCGTCTCGGTCGCGGCGCCTACCTTGATGACGGCCACGCCACCGGCGAGCTTCGCGAGCCGCTCCTGCAGCTTCTCGCGGTCGAAGTCCGAGTCGGTGCTCTCGATCTCCGAGCGGATCTGGTTGATCCTACCCGTGATCCCCTCGGTCTCGCCGGCACCGTCGACGATGGTGGTCTCGTCCTTGGTGATGACGACCTTGCGGGCACGACCGAGCTGGTTGAGCTGGGTGTTCTCGAGCTTGAGTCCGAGCTCCTCGGTTATGACCTCGCCGCCGGTCAGGATGGCGATGTCCTCGAGCATCCTCTTGCGCCTGTCACCGAAGCCAGGGGCCTTGACCGCAGCGGCGTTGAACGTACCACGCAGCTTGTTGACGATCAGGGTGGCCAAAGCCTCGCCCTCCACGTCCTCGGAGAGGATGAGGAGCGGCCTGTTTGACTGCATGACCTGGTTCAGAAGCGGCAGGACGTCCTGGACGTTGCCGATCTTCTGGTTGGCTATAAGGATGTAGGGATCGTCGAGAACCGCCTCCATCCGCTCCTGGTCGGTGACGAAGTAAGGAGACAGATAGCCCTTGTCGAACTGCATACCCTCGGTGAACTCGAGGTCCATCCCGAAGGTCTGCGACTCCTCGACGTTGACGACGCCGTCCTTGCCAACCTTGTCGATGGCGTCGGCGATGACGTTGCCGACCTCCTCCGAGCGCGCGCTGATGGCGCCGACGCGCGCTATCTCTTCTTTGCCGCTGATCTCGGTGGACTGGCCCTTGATGGCCTCGACCGCCTGGGCAACGGCCTTGTCGACGCCGCTGCGCAGGATGACCGGGTTGGCACCTGCGGCGACGTTCTTCAGGCCCTCGCGGACGATGATCTGGGCAAGAACGGTAGCCGTGGTCGTCCCGTCACCGGCGACGTCGTTGGTCTTGGTCGCGACTTCCTTGACGAGCTGGGCACCCTGGTTCTCGAAGATGTCCTCAAGCTCGATCTCGCGCGCGATCGTCACACCGTCGTTGGTGATCGTCGGCGAACCGAACTTCTTGTCGAGGACCACGTACTGGCCCTTGGGGCCCAACGTGATCTTGACCGCGTCAGCGAGCTTGTTTACGCCCGCCTCCAACGCCCGACGCGCCTCGGTATTGAACCTTAGCTCTTTGTGCGCCACTGTTTAACCTCCTCTGTTAAACTAGGATTCGATTTCAACTGCCTGGCACTCTCTCTAATAGAGTGCCGACGCAGAGTATATGCCTGGCGAGGTTACAATTCAAACGTGAGCATCTTCCACCCCGACCGAATACCGAGCCTGAGCCGCCTGCCGAAGGAGCTTGGCCGCGAAGAGCGACCCTGCCAGCGTTGCGGCACCAGCACCGAGCACATCCTCTACAGGGTCCCGAAGAAGGTGGTGCTGCTCTACGTCAAAGAGCACCCGGAGAACCTGCACGCGACCTGCATGGTATGCGCGAGGAGCACCATCCTCACCGGTGAGGAGAGGGAGCGGGTCTTCGCATCGCTTCGCGATTAGAGTGGTTCGCGAACCGCCCAAACCGGGAACCGCCCATCCGTAAACCTCTCGCATGCGAGCAGGCCGCGCGGCGAACCGTCCCTACACGCTACGGGCGTTCAATCCCAGGTATTTCGGGTAGGCGATAGCGGCTGTGTATGGAGCGGCGGCGCCTATCATGGCGGCGTTATCCGTGCACAGGTCGGGCGGGGGGATTACGAGCCTGGTCCCGATCTTTGCGCACTCTTCTTCGAGCGTCTGGCGCAAGGAGGTGTTGGCCGCTACCCCGCCAGCAACGACGACGGCGGGCGCGTCGTGGCGGTCGGCGGCGCGGAGTAGTTTGCGGCAGAGGGCCTCGACGACGGCGGCCTCGTAGCCAGCGGCCAGGTGTGGCAGCTCCTGGCGAAGTTGATCCCTGCCCATGGGCTTCAACTTGTAGAGGAGGCTCGTCTTCAGGCCGGAGAAGCTGAAGTCGAGGTTGTTTTTGTCTCTCAGCCCGACGGGGAACTCGTGGCGGCCTGCGTCTCCGTCGCGCGCGGCCCGGGAGATCTCGGGCCCGCCAGGGAAGCCGAGGCCTAGCATCCTGGCACCCTTGTCGAGGGCCTCGCCCGCCGCGTCGTCGAGGGTCTCGCCGAGGACGTTCATACCGTGGTTGGGGGCCACGGAGTAGAGGGCCGTGTGACCGCCCGAGGCGATCAGGGCCACGAACGGCGGCTCCAGTCCCGGGTCTGAGAGGTAAGCGGCGGCGACGTGCCCTTCCAGGTGGTTTATCGGGATCAGGGGTAGTTTACGGG
>JBBPYN010000116.1:0-7515 GCA_038199875.1 Rubrobacterales bacterium | reverse complement strand
TGCCATGGCCCCATTATCTACGCGCCCGTAACGTCCCGCTACCCTGAACATCAGGGCCGAGCTCATCCGCTCCTACGTCCGCTACCGGTAGTGGCCTGATGCCGCGTGAGAAGCACGGCTATTCAAACGGACCTGGTATCAAACTCACGCCTGGTTGCGGGCTTGCTGCAAAGCTTGCCACACCCTGGCGGGTGAGGCGGGCATGTCGATGTGGGTTACGCCCTCGTGCGAGAGTGCGTCCACTATGGCGTTTATGACCGCAGGCTGGGAGGCTATGGCTCCCGATTCCCCGATACCTTTTACACCCATCGGGTTGGTAGGGGATGGCACTTCCGTCCTGTCGAGAATAAAGTTCGGTATCTCGGGTGCGCCCGGGATCATGTAGTCAACCATCGTGGTCGTCAGCGGGTTGCCCTCTTCGTCGTAGAGAGCCTCCTCGTAGAGGGCCTGTGCGATGCCCTGGGCGATGCCACCGTGCAACTGCCCGTCCACTATCGCGGGGTTGACCACGGGGCCGCAGTCGTCCACGGCCACGTATCTGGATATCTCCACCTTGCCGGTCTCGGTATCCACCTCAACGGCGCAGACGTGGGTTCCGTAGGGCCAGGTGAAGTTGGGTGGGTCGAAGACGTGGTCGGCGCTGAGCAACGGCTGCATGCCCTCGGGGAGGTCGTCAGCCAGGTAGGCCGCGCCCGCGACCTGCTGGATGGTTACGCTCCTGTCTGGAGAGCCAGCGACCGAGAAACGTCCACCCTCGAACTGGATATCGCCCTCGGCGGCCTCAAGCATGTGGGCGGCCACCTTCTTCCCCTTCTCGATCACCTCTTCCGCCGCGAGATGTACCGCGACGCCGCCGACAGGCAGGCTCCTCGAACCGTAGGTGTCACGGCCGTAGGGAGCCATGGCAGTATCCCCGTGGAAGACCTCCACATCATCCACGTCAACCCCGAGGGCGTCGGCGGCTATCTGGGACCAGGCGGTGACGTGTCCCTGACCGTGGGGCGAGGTGCCGGTAACGACCTCCACCTTGCCCGAGGCGCGCATCCGCACGGTGGCCGCCTCCCAGCCGCCGGTCTGCAGGCGAACGCCGGCCGCCACCTTCGAAGGTGAGAGGCCGCCGCTCTCGGTGAAGTTGCCGATCCCAATGCCGAGTTGCCTGACATCCCCGGCTTCGCGGCGGCGTCTCTGTTCGGCGCGCAGCCCGTCGTAGCCGGCGAGGTCCAGAGCCCGGCGCATGCAGGTCTCGTAGTCGCCTGAGTCGTACATGACGCCAGCCGGGGTCGTGGTCGGTTCGTCGAACGCGGGGATCAGGTTCCGCAGCCGCAGCTCCGCCGGGTCCATGTCAAGCTCGCGGGCGAGGTCGTCCATGATCCTCTCGTGCGCGTACGCCGCCTCCGAGCGGCCGGCTCCCCTGTAGGCGTCAGTCGGGGTGAGGTTGGTAAAGACACTGACGCACTCGAAGGAATAGGCATCGAAGGTGTAGAGGCCAGGATACGTGAAGGAGCCGAAGATGGCGATTCCCGGCGTGAGGAGTTGCAGGTATGCACCCATGTCCGCCAGGAGCCGGACTTTCATGCCAAGGATCTTGCCTTCGTTCGTGGCGGCGAGTTCGATGTGCTGAACCTGCCCGCGACCATGGATGGTCGCAATATAGTTCTCGGTGCGATCCTCGACCCACTTGACCGGCACGCCCAAGGTGCGGGTGAGCGCCAGCGCCAGGGCTTCCTCGGCGTAGACGTTGAGCTTGGATCCAAATCCCCCACCCACATCCGGCGCTACGACCCGGAGCCTGGTGTCGGGGAGCCCGCAGATGGCGGAGAGGATGTCCTTTACGAAGTGGGGAACCTGGGTCGAAGTGTAGATCACGAAGCCGCCGGTCGCCGGCTCGGAGGTCGCCACCACGGCTCTTGGTTCGATGGCGCTGGGGAGGAGACGCCGCTGGAGGTAGCGTCCCTTTACGATCACGTCGGCCTGCTCGAAGGCCTCGTCGATGTCCCCGGTCCCGAGCGGCCAAGTGTAGCACTCGTTGGTGCCGAACTGCTCGTGCGCCAGCGGCGAGCCGTCCTCGAGCGCTTCCTCCACGTCTACCACGGCAGGAAGCGGCTCGTAATCAACGTCTATGTACTCGAGGGCGTCCTGGGCCTTGTAGCGGTCTTCCGCGACGACCACGGCTACACCCTCACCCACGTGGTTCACCTCGCCGCGGGCAAGGGGCCAGTGGTCAGGGACGTTTATGTCCTCAGTCACCGGCCAGCCAGTGGGGATGCCGATGGTCCACTCGTCCGCCAGATCATCGCCGGTGAATACCGCGACGACGCCAGGTTGCTCCCTGGCGGCGGACACGTCTACGCCCGTGATCCTGGCGTGCGCGTGCGGGCTGCGCAGGACGGCCAGGTGAAGCATCCCCGGCAACCGGATGTCGTCCGTGAAGGTGGCGCGGCCTGTCAGCAGCGCCGGGTCCTCCTTGCGCGGGACGCTGTTGCCCATGTACTTCCGGGCTGTCTCCGTCATGCGGCGACCTCCTTTACGGTTGCGCCCGTTCTTCGCAGATCATCTCGGGCCTGGACGGTCGGCCCGCAAGGATGATGACTTTACTCCAGTTCCACGAGGTCCTGTCCGGCGTCCACGGCATCCTCGTTCTCGACGAGGAATTTCGAGATGGTGCCGTCTTCCTCCGTTTTGACCTCGTGGAAGGATTTCATCACCTCGATCAGGCCGACCGTGTCGCCTGCGGAGACGGTGTCACCCTCCTCCACGTAGAGATCACTCTCCGGATCGGGGCGGCGGTAGAAAGTGCCTGGCATCTGCGCTTTCACGGTCTTGCCTGCCAAGGTTCACTCCTTCTAGTAAGTTCTCTGTCCGGCGCGTCCGGGCGGGCGCACCTCCACGTCGTTCTCTCCGAGCTTTCGGACTATGGCCTCAGCGAGCCTCGCCGCTCCTGGGGTGTCGCTGTGGACACAGACCGAGTCCGAGGGGATGTCTATGTCGGCGCCGTTCACTGTCATGACCTTGCCTTCTGTTATGCCCCTGATGACCCTGTCGGCGACCTCGTCCGGGTCCGACTCCTCGGTCACCTTGCGGGTGAAGACGATCCGGCCGTCGTCGCCGTACTCGCGGTCGGCGAAGAACTCGGTCACGACCGGCTGGTCCATCTTCCTGGCGAGGTCGTAGGTCACCGAGGCCCGCATGCAGTAGATCAAGAGTTCCGGGTCGACCTTCTGGACGGCCTCTATGATGGCGCGTGAGATCTCCTCGTCACGGGCGGCCACCATGTAGAGTGAGGCGTGGGGCTTTACGTGCTGGACCTCCAAGCCGTAGAGGCGGGCGAACTCGCGCAACGCCCCGAGCTGGTAGATGAGCTCGTCGTGGATCTCATCCGGCGAGACGCCTATCTCCCTTCGCCCGAAACCGACCAGATCCCGGTATCCATTGTGAACTCCGACCGCGACGCCGTTCTCTTTGGCCAGCCCCACGGTCTTTCGCATAACGTGTGGGTCGCCCGCGTGGAAGCCGCCAGCCACGTTGGCAGACGAGATGTAGCGCATGAGCTCCTCGTCAGCACCGAAGCTGTAGGGTCCGAAGCTCTCGCCCATGTCGCAGTTGAAGTCTATCTGCATCTGTCTGCCTCCGGTCAGCGGGTTTGAGGGCTTCCGGATCTTGTGGAGCCTACCCCAATGCTTCCTTTACTTCGGCAAGCTGCTGGCGGCGTTGTTTACGGGCTTCGAGGGCTTCGTCGAGGTCCACGGAGCGGAAACGGGTCCTGTCGTTGGTCTTTGTCTGGGCAAGTCTGTCGCGGTCGGCGCTGATAACGGTCCCGATGGTGGCGTACCCGCCGCCGGTCACAGCGTCGTTCATGAGCACGATGGGTTCGACGCCGCCGGGGACCTGGATGGAGCCTATAGGGTAGCCGAAGTCAACGACGTTAGCCTGGTCCGCTCCAGCCCCGGCCGGCTGCTCCCGCTCGACGAATCCGAGTTCCCCACCCTTGTACCGATAACCGACCCGATCCGCATCCGGGGTCACGGTCCACGTGGTGTTCAGGAACTCCTCCATGCTCTCTTCGGTCAGCCGGTAGCTCGCGAGGCCGATGATCACGCGCAACTCCGTCTCGCTGGAGTAGGTCGGAACATGGTCGTCATCCACGCGCTTCCCGACGCGATCCGAGCGGTCTCCGGCGTCCCCGGTCTTCAGCTCGTCACCTTCCTGCAAGGCGCGGCCTTCGTGGCCACCGAGGCCGATCAGGGTGTAGGTCGAGCGGCTGTGCATGAACAGGGGAACGTTTATCCCGCCAGCCACGGCAAGGTACGACCGCGCCCCGCTCCTCAGGTAGTCGAAGGTGAGCACGTCGCCTGGCGAAACCGCGAGCGCCTCCCAGGTCGCCGCTTCCTCCCCGTTTATCTTCGGGGGCATCTCGGCGCCGGTTAGGGCGATGATGGCGTCTTCGGTGAACGTTAGCTCGGGGCCGAAGTAGGTGAGCTCCAACCCGGCCGCGTCCTCTTCGTTGCCGACCAGGTAGTTGCCGACCTGGTATGAGAACAGGTCCATCGCCCCCGACGGCGGCATCCCTAAAGCGTACTCCCCGAAACGTCCAGCGTCCTGAACAGTACTGAGGAGGCCCGGCTGGCCGATCTCAATCACCATAGAGCACCCCCAGGATCTCCCGATTGTAGGCGTGCGGGTCCTCCAGCGAACGGTCCGCGTGGAAGACGAACTCTCTCTTGCGATACTCGAAAGTCCCGTCTTCCACCTCGGATCTTATCCGGTCGAACTCCTCCCGGTCCACGCCCCTGTAGTTGAAGACGTCGCCTGGCTTCGGGAAGACCATGGAGTCCTTGAAGTCCTTCAGTTTCTGCTCCACGTCGAGGACAGGGGCTGGCGCGAGACCGTAGAGCTGGTACCCGCCGGCTCCCTGCACGGAGTAGACGACCGCGAAGCCACCCCCGAAACCGAACGCCCGCTCCGGGGTGAAGGTGCGGGGCCTGACGTATTTAGGGACCTCGACCTGCTCCTCCGGAGGGACTAGCTGGTAGCACCAGGGAAGACCTGGAACGAACCCGATCATGGTTACCAGCCACGGAGAGCCAAGGAGGGCGGCGATGAAATCGTCCTTGGAATCGTAGCCGTTGATGCGGGCCGAGTACTCGAGGTCGGTGACGTCCGGATCCTGGTGCCTGTCCCGGAATTGCATCAGGGTTTCGTGAGTCCAGGGGTCCTCCATCATCACAGGCACGTCCACGACGCGGGTCTTTAGTTCGAAGCCCTCCGCGTCGCCGACCTCCTCGTCTATCTCCTTGAGGCGGGAGATCAAGTCGTCCGGGTGCAGTTCGTCCGGGTCTATGCGGACCATGTACGAGGCGTTGGACGGGCAGATGTCCGTGACACCGGGAATAACTTCCTCTCTGAGCTTGTTGGTGATCGCCATCGCCCGGAAATTCACCTTCAGGCTCATCGCCTCGGCCAGCTCGACGAAGACGTACTCGTCACCGCCGTAGCTGTAGCGCGCCTCAGGCAGTTCGGTATCTACGCTGCGGCCCATTGATCACCCCACCTTCCCTGGATGTTGAAATACTACTAGCGCCGCAAATCCCGGTCAATGTATCTTTGTAACCGTGGACGCGCAGGAGCTTTTGAGAGGAGAACAACGTGAAGATTGCGATGATGTCCCGTACAGCGCTGATGGCTGCGGTGACGGCGGTGGCGGCCCAGATCACGATCCCCCTCCCCTTCTCTCCGGTCCCCTTCACCATGCAGGTTCTCGCCGTCATCCTCTCCGGTCTACTGCTCGGTCCCCGTTATGGGGCCCTGGCCCAGGCAATCTACGTGCTCGTCGGGGCGGTAGGTATACCGGTCTTCGCCGGCTTCACGGGGGGGCTCGGCCACGTCTTCGGTCCCACAGGAGGCTACCTGCTCTCGTATCCTCTGGCTGCCGCCGTCGCTGGCCTCGCCGCCCACGCCGCGAGAAGCGCTCCGCGCCGCCAGGCGCTGCTGGCCAGCATGGCTGCGGGAACAGGCGCCCTCACCGTCATCTACGCCATCGGGGCGTCCTGGCTGGCCGTACAGTCTGGCCTGCCCATCTCCGTAGCTCTGGCTCAAGGCGTCGTTCCTTTCGTCCCCCTGGACCTGGTGAAAGTTGCGCTCTCGGCGCTGGTGGCGACCGCCGCGGCGCCTGCCATAGCCCCCGCGCGGGCCTGACAAAGAGCGCGGCGGGCCTGACGAGGGTACGATGATGCCCCGCTATCATGGGATCTGGATGGAGGTCGAAGCGCTATGTTGAACAAGGTACTGGTCGCGAACCGCAGCGAGATCGCGCTTCGCGTCGTCCGGGCGTGCCGGGAGTTGGGAGTAGCCTCCGTCGCCGTCTACTCCGACGCCGACGAGGAGGCTCTCCACGTGCGCCACGCTGACGAGGCCGTCAACATCGGGCCGCCCCCGGCGGGCAAGAGCTACCTCAACGTGGGGGCCATCATCGAAGCCGCGAGGGAGACGGGCGCGGATGCGGTCCATCCCGGCTACGGTTTCCTGGCCGAGAACGCCGATTTCGCTGCGGCATGCCGGGATGCTGGGCTTGTCTTCGTCGGGCCTTCGGCCGAGGCTATCGAGAAGATGGGCAACAAATCCGCGGCGCGGCGGCTGGCGGAGGAGGCCAACGTGCCTGTGGTGCCAGGCTCGGAGGAGTCAGCATCGGTGGACGAGGCGGTCGAGGCGGCGGAGGAGATCGGCTATCCGGTCATGGTAAAGGCGGCGGCCGGGGGCGGCGGCCGCGGCATCCGGGTGGCTGAGAGTGAGGAGGAGCTTCGCAAGTCCGTTCAGGTCGCGAAGCGGGAGGCCGAGTCGGCGTTCGGGGATGGCTCCATCTACCTGGAGAAGTTCCTGGCCGGGCCGCACCACGTCGAGGTGCAGGTGATGGCAGATCACGAGGGCAACGTCATCCACCTCTACGAGCGGGAGTGCTCCATGCAGCGCCGCAGGCAGAAGGTGCTTGAAGAAGCGCCCTCGCCTGGCATCGCAGGCGAGGTTCGCGGGAGGATGTGCGACGCGGCTGTCAGGCTGGCGCGGGAGGCAGGGTATGCCAACGCAGGGACGGTGGAGTTCCTGGTCGAAGGGGATGATTTCTACTTTATCGAGATGAACACCCGGATACAGGTCGAGCACCCGGTAACGGAGATGCTCACGGGCGTGGACCTGGTGAAAGAGCAGATCCTGGTTGCTTCGGGCGAGCCGTTGAGTCTGAAGCAGGAAGACGTACCGTTCGTCGGGCACGCGATGGAGTTCCGTATCAACGCCGAGGACCCTGACCAGGACTTCATGCCCTCACCCGGCGAGATAACGTCTCTTGAGGTGCCAGGTGGCCCTGGCGTCCGGGTTGACTCAGCGATCTACCAGGGATATACGATCCCACCGTTCTACGACTCGATGGTCGGCAAGCTCATCGTCTGGGGCCTGAACCGGGAGGAGGCGATCAAACGCTCAGGCCGCGCGCTTCGCGAATATCGCCTGGAAGGTATCAAGACCACG
>JBBPYN010000115.1:0-5421 GCA_038199875.1 Rubrobacterales bacterium | reverse complement strand
GCGCGCTGGTTGACGCGAGGTCGGCCGGTGCCCTTTGGCGGGTCATGTAAGGCGAGGATCGGTTCGATGATCTCCCACAACTCCTCAGGTACTCGCCAGATGGTCGCAAGCGGCTTCTGTTGGGTTAGGTTTTCGGACATTGCTGACACCTCCTGTTTCGGTAGGGATCACTGACGATGATATCCGATCGTATGAGTTTTGAGATAGTTACTTAGAGGAGGGGCGTCCGCTCTACGGCTATGTCACGCAGGATTACTGGGAAGACATCGGCACCCTCGAGCAGTTCGCTGGCGCGCAGCGCGACGTCCTCGAAGGCCACGTCAGCGGCGTCAGGCCACCGGGCACGCGTCTCAGGGAGAACATCTACGTCGGGCGCAGGGCGCAGGTCCGGGACGACGAGCTCGAAGGGCCCGTCGTCATAGGAGAGAACGTCCGCGTTGATGAGGGGGCGAAGATCAGGCCCTACTCCGTCATCGCCGATAACGTCGTCGTCGCCGCCGGCGCGACGGTGGAGCGCAGCGTGGTCGCGGAGGGCACCTACATTGGCGAGGGCGCAGAGCTCGTGGACACCCTCGTCGGCCGCAACTCCTACGTCCAGGCGCGGGCCCGCATCCTGGAGCGCAGCGCTCTCGGAGACGACGTGATAGTCGGCGAGGGCGCCACCATAGCCCCCGAGGTAAAGGTCTACCCGCACAAGACCATAGAGAGCGGGGCCAACGTCACGCAGTCCCTGATCTACGAGACCATGGGCCTGAGGACCGTGTTCAGGCGGGGCGTCGTCAGCGGCAAGTTCAACGTCGACCTCACCCCCGAGTTCGTCACCCGCCTTGCCTCTTCGTTCGGCACCACCCTCGATCCTGATGCCGTCGTCACCCTCGGACGCGACTCCTCACTCTCGGCCCAGGTCGCCAAGCGCGCCATGACCGCCGCCCTTCTCGGCACGGGGATCAACATAAGGGACCTGAGGGCCGCCCACGCCGGGGTGGTCCGCCACGACGTCCTCTCCGGCAAGTCTTCCGCAGGGGCCCACGTCCGAGCCGGCAGCGACCCCGACGACGTCGAGATCCTGTTCTTCTCCGCCGACGCCACCCCCATAACCGAGGACGACGAGAGGTCCATCGAGAAGGCCTTCGTGCGCGAGGAGTACCGCAGGGCCTACGGCGGCGACATAGGGGAGTTGATCTACCCTGGCCGCGTCGTGGAACAGTTCGTGGAGCGCCTGGAACGCGCCGTTGACCGCGAGAAGACCTCGGGCGCCACGATCGTCGTGGATTTCTGCGGCGGCGTCGCAGGCCTCGTGGCCAGCCGCGTCTTCTCCCGTCTCGGCGTGAGCGCCGTCGTTCTCGAAGGCTTCGCCAACGCGAACGCCGTCGGAGAAGCGGGGAGGACGAACCTGGAGGAGACCATCGAACGCGTCGCCCGTTGCCGATCGTCGACGCGGCCTTCGGGGCTGTCGTGGGCTCTGAGGCCGAGTACGTGCAGTTCGTCGACGACAGGGGCGAGTGGGTTCCTTCCGACGTCATGCTGGCCTGTCTCGTTGAGAGGATGCACCCCAGGAAGGTGGTACTCCCGATCAACCTCAGCCGCGAGTACACGAACCTGGTCGAAGCGGGCGGAGGTACGGTCGAGATGAGCCGTACGGGCCTCGGCAACGTCGCCATAAGGGCCGCCGGCGTCGGGGCAGACCTCGCCTCCCTCGCCGACGGCCGTTACATCTTCCCGGCCTTCCTTCCGGCGCCAGACTGCTTCATGACGCTCGCAGGCGCCCTCGAAGTTTTCCGCGAGACACCGCTTTCTGGGGTGCGCAGGGGGTTCGGCGACTCCTTCGGGCACGTTCTCAGGGAGAGAGTGGAATGCCCTTGGTCGGCCAAGGGTCGCGTGATGCGCGGCCTCGCAGAGAGGTTCGGCGCCGACCCGGACGCCATCGTCTCAGAAGGCGTGCTGCTCGGCGTCGAGGAAGGCTGGGTGCTCATGCTCCCCGACCCAGACAGCCCCGTTTTCTACGTCTACGCCGAGTCCGGCCAAGGCAATGGGAGACCCACCGAGATTATGGAGGAGTACGTCGATCTCGTGAAGTCTCTGATAGAAGATCAGGCGATGCTCTCAAGCTAAGATTGCACTTGAGGTTCAGGGCAGGTTATACTCCGTCCATGGAAGGTCCAGGAGAGCTTCGGGGATTCGACTGGGAGGGAGCCGATGACATCACGGCCCTCTCCGAGGAGGACCTGCGAGGGGGGCTCGAGGCACTGTTAGAGGAAGCGAGATCCGTAAGTTACAGGCGGGAGGTCCTGCGGGGTAGGATCGACCTCATCCGCGCTGAGCTCGTGGAGCGGGGCGTGGCCACGCTCTCGTCAGAGGACCTCGCCAGGGTGTTGCTCGGCGACTCTCCGGGTGAGGGCCAAAGATGAGAGTTTGTCACGAGTGTGGGGCCGAGGTCAGCCCTGATATGAAGTTCTGCGCCGAGTGCGGCACCAAGCTTGAGGTCGGGCAGAGCACGGTCTCCTACGCGCCGAGTTTCGGTGAGGAAGTGGAGGCCACCACGGCTCGTGCCGAAGGGGCTGCTTTGATCGAGATGGACCAGGTGGAGGGCACGGCGGGGCGCCGGATGCACGACCTGGGCGATGAGGTCGTCACGGTAGGCCGGGGGCAGGAGAGCAGCATCTTCCTCGACGACGTCACCGTCTCGAGGAAACACGCGGAGATCATGCACGAGCAAAGCGGGTACAGGATACGCGACATCGGGAGCCTGAACGGGACCTACGTCAACCGTGTCAGGGTGGACGCGGTCGATCTGCGTAACGGAGACGAGATACAGGTAGGGAAGTACCGGTTCAGGTTCGTGTTTTCTTAGAGCACCAGCAAGCACTGTAGTCGAGAGGATGGGAGTCAACGGGGTGGAGAACGGCAGCGGCATCGACCAGGAGACCAACGAGGGCTACACACAGGGCCATGAACCCGCAGAAGAACGCTACAGCGCCACCAAGGACAGCTTCACCATCGGCGAGGTCGTCGAGCGCCTGAGACCAGAGTTCCCGACCCTCTCGGTCAGCAAGATCCGCTACCTGGAGCGGAGGCGTTTGATCAACCTGACCCGCACGCGTGGCGGGTACAGGCTGTTCTCGAGCCAGGATATCGAGCTCCTTAGGTACATCCTGACGTTGCAGGACAAGGAGTATCTCCCGCTCAAGGTGATCAAAAAGCGCATAGAGGGCGGTGGCGCCTTCACCGCCGGCGACTCCTCCGGCGACCTCTCACGCGTCCTCGAAGACAGGACCTACACCCGCGAGGAGCTCGCTGACACCCTCGAATCGGAGATACGCTTCGTCGAAGAGCTCATCAGCGTCGGGGTAATTGGCCGCAGCGGCGAACTTACGCAGCGGGACGCCGAGATAGCGCGCATGGCCCTGGAGATGGCGAAGTACTCGATCCAACCCCGCCACCTCCGCGGTATAATGGCGGCCGTTGACCGCGAAGCTGCCCTCTTCAAACAGGTCGTCAATCCCGAACTAAGGAGCGGTGACGACGGGCGCGTGGGCGAGGCCATGAACAAGGCCCGTCACCTCGCCGCGGTCGACTCGCGGATGAAGGAGCTCATGATGGCCAACGTGATAGATACCTTCGTCCCGTGACAGATGCCGCCAAAGAGATCGAAGGCCACATTCGAACCGTACCTGACTTCCCGCGTCCTGGTATCTCCTTCAAGGACATCACCCCCCTCATCGAGGACGGGCGAGCCCTCCACACCGCCGTCGACGCCCTCGCACAAGCCGCGGAGGGCATCTCCTACGACCGCATACTCTCCGCGGAAGCCCGCGGCTTCGTGTTCGGCACGGCCCTCGCCTACCGCGCCAAAAAAGGTTTGATCCTGGCACGCAAGCCGAACAAGCTACCGAGGGACATCATCTCAGCGACCTACGATCTGGAATACGGCACCGACGCCCTCGAAGCCCACGTGGATTCGATCCCTGAGGGTACCCGCGTCCTCGTGGCTGACGACCTGCTCGCTACGGGCGGAACAGCCCGCGCCATGTGCCAGCTAGTCGAGAACGCCGGCGGCACCGTCGCCGGCGTGGCCTTCCTCATAGAACTGGCCTACCTGGGCGGCCGCGAGAAGCTGAAGCCCTACGAGGTCGTCTCCCTGATAACCTACGATGACCCGGAAGACTAACCTCCCGGCGCCACGCGACCCCGCAACCCAAGCCCCCACAAGCGTCCCCCCAGACACACGACGCCTCGTGGCCGTCTACCTGCGTACCCTCACCAGCCCCCAGACGATAAAAACCTATAATACAGAACTTGCCCTTTTTATCTCTTACATAGGGCGTGAGATAGGGAAGGGGCTTGGCGAGTTGACGGCTGAAGACATCTCGTTGTATCGGGAGCATTTGATCGGGACGTACGCGTCGGCTACGGCGGCGAAGAAGCTCGCTGTGCTCAGGCGGTTTTTGGTCTTCACGTACATGGCTGGCGCTACGACGGTGAACCCCGAGTCGTTGCGTTTCTTTGCCAAGAGCCCGCGCGTGCGCCAGGACCCCGCCTACAACGTCCTCACAGAAGAAGAGCTCTCGCGCATGTTGAACGCAGCGCGCGCCTCCAACTACCGCGATTACGTCATGCTCGCCGTCATGGCCGGTTGCGGCTTGAGGGAGGCCGAGGTCGTAGGGATAAAGGTCGGAGACTTCCGCGAGGCGGCAGTGGATCAAATATTTCTCCGCGTTCTTGGTAAGGGCGATAAGGTCCGCAACGTGCCGATCTCACCCGACCTCTGGCGCCTGATACAACGCTATGTCCTGCTGAGCGAACGCAGCTTTACCTCCCACCCCGACTCGCGCAAACCTCTCTTCACCTCACGCGTCGGCAAAGACAAACCCCTTACCACCCGCTCCGTGCAGAACATAGTGAAGAAGTACGTGCTGGCAGCGGGCATAACCAAGGCCATCTCGCCACACTCCATCCGCCACACCGTCGGCACCAACATGGCCGTAAACGAGGCGCCCCTGCTCGTCATCCAACAGTTCCTCGGCCACTCCGACCCAAAGACTACCATGCGCTACATTCGCCGCGCCGAAGAGCTGGCAACCCACGCGTATCAGTATAATACCCTACCGATATAGTGTTACGGGGCCCATTACGAGCGAGGGCGCAGTTTACAGGGCCAGGGAGTATAGAAACTCGATTGGGATTATGAGTTCGTTCTGAAGAGAGAGTCGGACCCATGTGGGCCTGACCCACCCATTCCTGGTTAGTACCGGGTTCTACGACGTCGCGCCGCTTTGGGCCACCGGCCTTATGTTCTGGTTGAGGCGGAACAGGTTGTTTGGGTCGTACTTGCCGTCCCGCCCGAAGAAGTCCTTGACCCTATCCTGTCCCTGGTCGCTGGTGAAGTTTAGGGATACGCCAGGGGTAGTGAAGGGGTCCATC
>JBBPYN010000114.1:0-11431 GCA_038199875.1 Rubrobacterales bacterium | reverse complement strand
TCCTCCACGGATTCCAGGTCGAGTCCGCCCGTCTTGAGCACCAGTTGTATTCCCGACTCTTCTTCTATCTCCGACCATGCCTCGTAGGTGTGGGGGGTGAGGGTTGTATAGGCCGGGTCATGGTAGGAGAGGCGGATGATGCGCGAGTGGTCCTCGGAGCCACCCCTGTCGTGGCCGAGATGGAACTGCTCGATGCCAAGGACCTCCGGTCCGGCCTGGCGGGAGAGCCAGTACACGGCGGCGCTTCCGATGCCGCCGCATCCGACCACAATGTACTCGAAAGCTCTCTTGCCTGTCTCGGTCATGCTCGCCTCCCTGCCATGCTGGCCTCGGACAACGGGACGTGTCTGGTCTCGGGGGCCCAAGCCACGTTTACCGCCTTTCTCCGAGCCCCTCCGCGTGGGCTCGCCCTCTCAGTCCCCCATGCGGTGCAGTTCGTAGCCGGACTTGGCCCTGTCCGTCGTGGTGCGCCACTCGCGCTCCTCCGTCGAGACCTTACCAAGCGCCCTGGCCATCTCCCTGACGTGGGCCGCGACCGAGCCGCAGCAGGAGCCGATGTAGTCGTAGCCGAGGTCACGCGCCCTGATGGCGAAATCGCCCATCGTGGCCCGGGGTAGCGCTATCTTCTCCAGCTCGTAGGGAAACTCAGGGAGGGAGACGAAGTTCGGCTGCTCGTGCGTGCCGTGGAAGGCGACTGGTTGGGCCGCCATGTAGACGGTATCCGCGACGGCGGCGCGCATCTCCTCCATGAGGGGAAGCATGTGCTCGGGCGACCGAAAGCAGTTGGTACCGACGATGTCAACGCCAGCGTCGGCGAGACGCTTTGCCTGCTCTCCTGGCGAAAAGCCTTCGAAGGAGTTGGGGTCGTTATCGAGGCCCATGGTGATCATCGCCGGAAGCCCTGTATCTTTAATAGCATCGGCCGCGATGATGGCCTCCCCGGTCCAGTTGAAGGTCTCCGCGACGACGAAGTCTACGCCCTCTTCGGTCAGCACGGCGAGCTGGCGGTCGAAGAGCTCGCGGGTGCGGCGGTGGCTCTCGAGGTCGTCGGGCTGGTAGACCCAGGCGCAGCTCAGGTTCCCCGCGACGAGCACCTCGCGCCCGGCCTCGCCGGCGACGCGGCGTGCGATCCTGGCGGCCTCCCTGTTGATTTCGTCGACCCTTCCTTCGAGCCCGACCGTCGCGAGCTTGTCCTCGCTGGCATAGAAGGTGAGCGTCTGAACCACGTCGACCCCGGCATCGACGAATTCCCTGTGCAGCCCGGCCAGGGCCTCGGGGCACGTGATGCTGACCTCGGGCACGAAGGGCCCCGCCTGCACGTAGCCCCTGCGCTCGAGCTCGAGCAAGTAACCGCCGTCACCCAGGACGACGCCCTCGGATAACCGTTTTAGAATCCCCTCACTCATGGACGCCCTCGCTATCTAAGTAGGCCATGTTGCTTACGCTGATCCTCGCAGCCTAACAGAGGGACTTCGGACGTTGCAATCTTCCCGGTGCTTGGGTCTGATCTGTAGCCTATGTTCGGGTTTCTTGGACGGCTTCCTGCACGGCCGGGACGATTTCGTTTGCGAAGAGTTGGGTCTGCTGAATGTGGTTCTCGGAGGGCCAGAAGATAAAGGTGTCCATGCCGTGTTCGAGGACGAAAGCCATGAGCGTATCGACCCACTTCGAGGGCGGGCCATCGAGGGGACCGTCTCCTGTTCCGATCCTGCCGTAGTCCGCCATCAGGTCTCCTTCCTCGTGGTGCTACTCAGGCCGAACGAGGCCGCGAACGCCACGATGCATGCGGCGCTCACGAGCAAGAACGCGTCTGAGAAAGGGGCTGCGTCGAGCGTGTAGAGCAGGTTCAGGGCGCCTGCTCCCGATTCGTTTCTGAACGCCAGGAAAGTGGCAGCGACAGCCGGTCCGAAGCCGCCGCCGAGGAAGAAGATCATCTGGTAGATCCCAAGCCCTACCCCGCTCTCTTGTGGCGAGAGCGTCGCTGTCGCCGCGTTGGCGTTGGGCGAGTTGACGGCCGCAAAGCCGAGGCCTTGCCCAAGGAGGCCAAGCGCTACCCAGATGGGGGAAGCCCCCGCGGCGTAGGCCGAGATGAAGAAGATCGAAGCCATAATAATGAGCAGCCCCGTCCTGACGAGCGCGCGCGGGCCGAGACGGTCCGAGAGCCGGCCCGCAAGCGGAGAGAGGAAGGCCACGACGATCGCCCCTGGCGCAAGAACGAGCCCGATGCCAGCCGCCGGAAGACCGTTCTCTTCCGAGAGAAGGAGAGGCGCTATTACCAGGCTCCCGAGGTTCGCGAACATCATGAAGAACCCGACGGCCGCCGTCGCCACGAACGCCCTGTTGCGAAAGAGATCAGGCGAGACGAAAGGCACGGGCGCCGTGCGCGTCCGCCACACGAAGAAGACGGCCAGCAGGGCCGAAAGCACGAAGCTACCCCAGGAGACGGGTGACTGGAAGCTCTGCACCTGCCCCTCTGTGACGCCGAGAAGGGCGAACCCAGCCCCGAGCGCGAGAGATAATCCGCCTGGCACGTCGAAGCGCCTGACCGTCTCGGTGAAACTGGTCTGCCCGGCCTTCGAGGCACCAGGTAGGGCGCGCAGCGCGCCAGGTACGAGACCAAGCGAAAGGACCACCGTGAGCAAGAACAACGCGTGCCATCCAAGATAACCCGCGATGAGGCCGCCGAAGACGGGTCCTATCGCGGCCCCTGCGCCGACGCTCGCAGAGAGCAACCCGAGCGCCGTGCCCCGCTCGCCTGGGGGCAGGGCCCTTGCCACCGCCGCGAAGCCAAGCGCCGGTATCGCCGAGGCGCCAATCCCCTGCACGATGCGGCCTGCGACGAGCAGAGGCAGCGTGGGGGCCAGCGCGCAGAACAGTGAACCGGCGGCGAGGACCGCGAGACCAACGGCGAACGTGCGGCGCAGGCTGTAGAGGTCGGCGATGCGCCCGTAGAGTGGGATGCCGACGGCGAACACGAGCAGGTAGCCAGTGATGACCCATCCGACCTGCCCCTGTGTCGCCCCGTAGTCCTTCTGGATGTCAGGTACCACGACGTTCACAAACGTCTGGTTGAGGACGGAAACCAGGATCGCCGTCACCACCACGACGAGGAGCAGCCTGGTGCCCCCAGACTGCTCCTCCGTGGTCGCCGCTTCCTCGGCGCTCAAGCCACGGCCCCGACAGGCTCCGTCCGCCGGAGCGCACCGAGGCTGGTCGAGTTTTTCCGCAGCGTGCCGCCTATCCCAACTACCTTCAAATATCCGTCTCCGCCTGGCAAATCTCATCATCTCCAAAATATGTGGTCTCGCAAAATTCTACTTCTCGGCCCCGAATCCAGGGTCGAGGTTGCTTCTTACCCGAATCAGCAACGTTCGAAATATCCGGCGGTCTCCGGCGCTCAGTCCGGCGAGCGCGGTTTCCTCTGCACGCTCCCAGCAACGCAGAACGGGCTCCTCGAGGCCCCGCCCATCCCCGGTGAGGTAGACCCGGAAGCTCCTGGCGTCCGTCGGGTCTGCCCTGCGCTCGACGAGGCCGCACGCCTCGAGCCGCCGCAGCATCTTGGTAACGGTTGGTGGCTCGACGCCGAGGCGTAGGGCGAGCTCCCCGCCGCGCAGTCCGTCTTCCTGCCACAGCTCCATGAGCACCATCTCCTGGCCGACATGCAGCCCGTGCTCGGCCAGTAGCCCGCCGACGTTGGCCCTGTGGGCCTTGCAGACCTTCGCCAGCGTGAAGCCCGCGCCCTCTTTTATCTGTTGAACCGCTGAAGTCGCATCACGGGCCCTAGTCTCAGGCATCAGCCCACCCCTTGCCCCCCTTGCGCGCCGTCAAGCGCTCGTAATTCTTCTTGAAAAGGCCAAGCGCCCCTGCCACGTCCTTCTCGCCCCTGATGCGGTAACTGACCCACCCGGTCTGCGGCAACACGTGGTGCAACTGCGCCTCTCCAGCCTCCACCAGTTCCTCCCTCATCCTTACCGGAAACGGGAGATCCGCCATCCTGTCGCCGTGAAGGTGCCCGATCTCATGCCCATTCACCCGAAACTCGATCCCGCCAAACCTGTGAACCCTCTCCTCGACCCCAGGCCATCCCCCAACCTCACGCTCGATGGTCTCCTTAATACTCGCCATGTTGCCCTCCTGTCTCACCGACATTAGTTAGCCGGCTAACGAAACGTTACCACCCGTGAGGATGGTGTCAAGCGAGGACGGTTCGCGAACCGCCCCTACATTCCGTTGATGATATGGGCGACGGGTCATCGATACGCCGGACGAAGGACGGTATCCCACCTGGACCATCGTACGGTTTTCCGGCTGGGGAGGTGCCCGGTTGCAAGGGCGGCGTGTGGTGGCAAAGGTAGTATCACGGTACCCGGTCGTAGGGGCGGGTTTCAAACCCGCCCACAAACAAACCCCCCTAATGCAAGACCAACAACAGCATCGAGACCGAGATCATGGAAACCACCGTCGAGACGAGGATGGCGCTTGAGGTACGGACGACGTAGACGTCGTACTGGCGGGCGACGATAAAGACGTTGGCCGCGATGGGGAGGGCGGCGCCGAGAAGCGCAGCGGTGGCCCACAGAGGTTGAACATCGAAGAGCACCGTGGTCGCAAGGAAGAGGGCTGTGGGGTGAACTGCGAGCTTCATAAACGTCATGTAGGAGACTTCCGCGGTGCCGCCTGCGACTTTGCGCCCGGCGAGGGTGGCCCCGAGGGCGAAGAGGGCGCATGGGCCGGCAGTACCGCCTAGCAGGTCGAGGAAGTTAGCCAGCGGCGTGGGGGTTCCGAGACCGACCGTGGAGGCCGCGAGGCCAACGAAGATGGCCAGGATCAGGGGGTTCCTGGCGAGGGCCGAAAACGTAGAGAGCACGGTGGCGGGGAGGCTTTCGGAGTTTCCCTTCGACGACTCGATAATAATGATGCCGAGCGGGATCATCAGGATGCCGTCGAGGGTGAGCCCGACGACGATTGGGACGGCTGCCTTCGTGCCGAAGACTGCGGAGATGAGGGGTATGCCCATGTAGCCCGTGTTGGCAAGCACGGCAGCCAGTCCCTGCACCGCGGCCTCGGCGCGTCCGATCCGGAACAACCTGTGTCCGGCCAGGGCGGCCAGCCCGAAGACGGCGAGGCTTGCCGTCACGTAAGCCCCGATAAACGGCCCGTTTACGACCTCTCCTATAGGTGAGGAGGACATCAGGCCGAACAGGAAGGCAGGTAGGGCGAAGTAGAAGACGAAAGTATTGACCCCCGCCGCAGCCGTCTCGTCGAGCAGCCTCAGGCGCCCCGCGCCGTAGCCGCAGAAGATCAGGGCGAAGAAAGGTAGCGCGGTGTTGAGTATCGGGTGCAAGGCCAGCCCATCTTACACGGATGGTCTTGATCACCGTTATGGCCTAGCTCTACCGGGGGCTCCGTGCGAGAGATCCTTGACGCTGGGTTGAGGCTCCGTTACGCTCGCAATGGAAAAAGCCAGTAAAGGTGCATGGTCGGGGGAAGGGATCGGATGCGCACGCTCCGGGGAAGCCGGGATAGGAGGTAGCGCTTGTTGTAGAAGACCGCGGGGCTTTGCCTGGTTGTTTGTTCGGTGTCCGTATCGGAAGGAGCGTGCTTGATGGCTGAGGGTTACGTACTGGCGATAGACCAGGGGACCACGTCGAGCAGGGCTATAGTCTTCAACCACGACAGCGCGACGGTTGGGGAGGCCCAGCAGGAGTTCACGCAACATTATCCGAGGCCTGGATGGGTCGAGCACGACGCAAATGAGATCTGGGACGTCACCCTGGGCGTTATGCGCCAGGCGATCGAAGACGCCGGAATCTCTCCAGCGGACATAGCGGCCATCGGAATAACCAACCAGCGCGAGACCGTGGCCCTGTGGGACAGGGAGACAGGCGAGCCCGTCCACAACGCGATCGTGTGGCAGGACAGGCGTGGGGCCCAGATCTGCACCGAGCTCTCAGAGGCTGGCAACGACGAGATGGTCGCCAACAAGACCGGCCTCGTTATCGACGCGTACTTCTCGGGCTCGAAGGTGAAGTGGCTCCTGGACAACGTCGACGGCCTCAAGGAGAGGGCGCAGAACGGTGAGATCGCCTTCGGCACCATGGACACGTGGCTGATCTGGAAGCTGACCAACGGCAGGGCGCACGTCACCGACTACACCAACGCCTCGCGCACCCTGATGTACAACATCTTCGACCTGCAGTGGGACGACGAGCTCCTCGAGATGCTAGGCGGCGTGCCGCGCGAGATGCTCCCCGAGGTCAAGCCGAGCTCCTTCGTCTACGGAAATACGGACGCGGAAGTCTTCGGCGCGGAGGTCCCCGTGGCAGGCGTTGCAGGCGACCAGCAGGCCGCCCTCTTCGGCGAGGTCGCCTTCGACAAGGGCCTCACCAAGAACACCTACGGGACCGGCTCCTTCGCCCTCATGATGACCGGCACCGAGCCCATAAAGAGCGAACGCGCGATGCTGACTACTATAGCCTGGGGCATCGGCGACGAGCCGGTCGAGTACGCGCTCGAGGGCGCCATCTTCATAACAGGCGCAGCCGTGCAGTGGCTCAGGGACGGGCTTGGCATCATAGAGAGCGCGGAGGAGACCGAGGAGCTCGCCGCGAGCCTTGAGTCAAACGACGACGTGTACTTCGTGCCAGGGCTCGTTGGCCTTGGGGCTCCGCACTGGGACTCGTACGCGAGGGGCACCATCGTAGGTCTCACGCGTGGCAGCACCAGGGCGCATCTCGCGAGGGCAGCCCTTGAGGCCATGTGCTACCAGACCCGCGACGCCGTCGAGGCCATGGAGGCCGACTCTGGGATAGACATCCCGACCTTCAAGGCCGACGGCGGGGCCGCCGCCAACCGCTGGATGATGCAGTTCCAGGCAGATATCCTCGGAACGCCGGTCGAGGTTCCAGAGACCCTGGAGACCACAGCCCTTGGCGCAGCTTACCTGGCGGGGCTTGCGATCGGCTTCTGGGAAGACCGCGAGGAGGTGAAGAGCAGGTGGCGTCTCAGGCGCCGCTACGAGCCGCAGATGGACGAGGAGGAGCGCGAGAGGCTCTACGGCAGGTGGAAGGAGGCCGTGGCCAGGTCCAAGGAGTGGGCGCAGGAAGCGGTCGAGTCCCCGCTCGCGTAGAGAGGAAAGGGAGCAGATGAAG
Source organism: Rubrobacterales bacterium (assembly GCA_038199875.1). GTDB lineage: Bacteria > Actinomycetota > Rubrobacteria > Rubrobacterales > Rubrobacteraceae > Rubrobacter_D. Next base: position 4,280 of record JBBPYN010000114.1, on the reverse strand, counting down.
AAAGTCATCAACGCGCCCGAGAGGGTCGTAGAGGACATGCTCAGGGGGATGGAGCTGGCCCACGGCGGCCTGCTCCGCGTGATCCCCGAAGTCAACGTCGTCGTCAGGGCCGACGCCCCTGTGCAGGGCAAGGTGGCCCTCGTCTCCGGTGGCGGCTCGGGCCACGAGCCAACCCACGGCGGTTTCGTCGGGCCTGGTATGCTCGACGCCGCGTGCGCTGGCACCGTCTTCACGAGCCCAACCCCTGACCAGATGTTCGAGGCGAGCAAAGCCGTCGACGGCGGGGCAGGGGTCTTCTACGTGGTCAAGAACTACACGGGAGACGTGCTCAACTTCGAGATGGCAGGGGAGCTCGCCGAGGCAGAGGACATACAGACCGACTACGTTGTGACCAACGACGACGTCGCCGTCGAGGACTCGACCTACACGAGCGGGCGTCGCGGCATCGCAGGCACCATCTTCGTGCACAAGATCTGCGGCGCCGCCGCCGACGACGGAAAGGACCTCGCGGGGATCAAAGAACTTGCCGAGCGGGTCAACTCCAACGTGCGCTCCATGGGAATGGCCCTGACCAGTTGCACCCCGCCAGAGAGCGGGGAGCCCATCTTCGACATCGGCGAGGACGAGATGGAGATCGGCATCGGCATCCACGGCGAGCCTGGCGTAGAGCGCAAGAACGTCGAGCCAGCCGACCAGATAGTCGACGAGATGATGGCCAGGATCCTCGGCGACTCCGTCGACTTCTCGGGCTCCGAGGTCGCCGTGATGGTCAACGGCTTGGGCGGGACGCCCCTGATGGAGCTCTACGTCGCCTACGCCCACGTCGCCGACGTGCTCGGTCGCGAGGGCATCGAGGTCTGGCGGATGCCCTACGTCGGGGACTACATGACCTCGCTCGAGATGGCGGGATTTTCCATCACCCTGCTCAAGCTAGACGACGAGATGAAAGGCTACCTCGAAGCGCCGTGCGACGTCGCGGCCGGACGACCGTTCTAAGGAGGAGTGGTAGATGGAAGCATATATTGCCGAGTTCATCGGCACCATGATCCTGATCATACTCGGTGACGGCGTGGTCGCCGGCGTGCTGCTAAGGAACTCAAAGGCCGAGAACTCGGGCTGGATCGTGATCACCTTCGGATGGGGAATGGGCGTCGCCATGGCCGTCTATGCCGTCGGCCAGTTCTCCGGCGCCCACATCAACCCCGCCGTGACCATAGGCCTGGCCGTAACCGGCCAGTTCGACTGGGCCCTTGTGCCGGGCTACTTGATCGCCCAGTTCCTGGGCGCCTTCGTCGGAGCGGTGATCGTCTGGCTGGCCTACCTGCCGCACTGGCAGGAAACCGAGGACGCCGGACTGAAGCTGGGCGTTTTCTGCACAGCCCCGGCCATTTACAACACCCCGGCGAACGTCATAACGGAGGTTGTGGGCACCTTCATGCTGCTCTTCGGCATTCTGGGTATCAGCGCGAACGCCGGGGTCATGGGGGGTGACCTGGCGGCCCTCTTCGGCTCGGGGGTCGCCCCGCTGCTGGTCGGCCTGCTCGTCTTCGCCATCGGGCTCTCACTGGGCGGACCCACGGGTTACGCGATCAACCCGGCTCGTGACCTCGGGCCGCGTATCGCCCACGCCGTTCTGCCCATAGCGGGCAAGGGTGGTAACGACTGGGGGTACGCCTGGATCCCTGTCGTCGCACCCATAATCGGCGGCATCCTCGGCGCCGCAACCTACGTGTTGCTTTTCGGATAGCCAGGATTGTTGGACAGCGGGGAGCAACCGGCTTCCCCGCTGTCCAGCCTCACAGAGCACCAGAGGGGGTGGTCCGGTGGCCGTTCTCGACGCATTTGATCTTTCGGGCAAGACCGCAGTCGTGACCGGCGGCAATACGGGCATGGGTGAGGCCTTCGCGAGGGCCCTCGTCGAGGCAGGCGCGGGCGTCGCCCTCGCCGCCCGTACCCGCGAGCGCTCGGAGAGGGTCGTAGGGGAGATCTCGGACTCAGGCGGCAAAGCCGTCGCTGTGGACCTCGACGTCACCGACCCGGCGCAGGTGGACAGGATGCTCGAGGAGGTGACGGAACGTCTCGGGCCTGTAGACATCCTGGTCAACAACGCGGGCGTCTGTTACCACAGGCCCGCCGCCGAGGTGCCGCTTGAGGAGTGGCATGACGTCTTCGACATCAACGTCCACGGGCTCTGGCACTGCGCCCAGAGGGTTGGGAGGCGGATGATCGAGGGCGGAGGCGGCAACATCATCAACATAGGTTCGATCTCAGCGATGATCGTCAACCGCCCGCAGTGGCAGCCCGCCTACAACGCCTCCAAAGCCGCTGTTCACCAATTGACGAAGTCGCTCGCGGCGGAGTGGGCCCCGCATAACGTACGCGTCAACGCGCTCGCCCCAGGCTACGTCAAGACGGCCATGTCCCCTGTGGACGAGCCGCAGTTCCGGCAGCATTGGATCGAAGACGCCCCCATGCAGCGCTACGCCACGCCCGAAGAACTCGGTCCAAGCGTCGTCTACCTGGCGAGCGAGGCCTCCAGTTTCATGACCGGCTCCGTCCTCGTCGTCGACGGTGGATACACGCTGTTTTGAACGTCAGAACGGAGGAATGAGATGGAAGATAACGGCTTCTCCCTGCGCGACAAGGTCGCCGTCGTCACGGGCGGCGGCCAGAGCCTTGGGCTCGCGGTCTCACGCGCCCTGCACAACGCGGGGGCACAGATGGTCATCGCCGAGGTCAACGACGAGACCGGTCCCGACGTCGCCGAGGAGCTCGAAGGCACTTTTGTCCACACCGACGTAACCGACCCCGCCTCCGTGCGGGACCTCGTCAAGACGGTGCTCGATGAGCACGGACGGATCGACGTGCTCGTCAACAACGCTGGGATAGTCCACAACATCCCCTCAGAAGAGGTCCCCGACGAGGAGTGGCTGGCCGTTATCTCCGTGAACCTCAACGGCGTGTTCTGGTGTTGCCGCGAGGTCGGAAAGGTGATGCTCGAGCGCGGTTCCGGTTCGATCGTCAACGTCGCCTCGATGTCAGGCATCATCTCCAACCACCCCCAGCCCCAGGCCGCCTACAACGCCTCGAAGGCGGCCGTGATCACCATGACAAAGAGCCTCGGCGGCGAATGGGCCGACCGCGGCGTCAGGGTCAACAGCGTCTCGCCCGGCTACATAAGGACGCCCCTGACCGAGCTCGGTATGTCCAAATCCGAGTGGTCCGAGGTGTGGCTCTCTTCTACCCCAATGGGCCGCCTCGCCGAGCCCGAGGAGATCGCCCCAGCCGTCCTCTACCTCGCCTCGGACGCAGCGAGCTTCGCCACGGGAACGAACCTGGTCGTCGACGGCGGCTACACCTCGTGGTGAGGGAATAGCGGGGCCGGGTGCATGGTCACCCGCGTCTAGCATGCGAAAATCGTTGCCTGTAGGGACGGGTTCGAAACCCGTCCAGATACGATCCGTCCGACAAAACCCCGTTCTACGTACCGTTCGGTATTACCATTGGCTTGACGTTGGCTGGGTCCTTGCCACTCGCCTGAAGCGCCTCTTCGGTCTCGGGGAGGCCGTAGTGGCTCGTTACCATGGCGTCGAGGTCGACCTTGCCCGTCGCGGCCAGGTCTATCGCCGTGGGATAGGTGTTCGCGTAGCGGAACGTGCCCGTAAGGAGGATCTCGCTGGTCTGGATAAACGCGAGGGGCACGCTCGTCTCTTCGTTCGGGCCCATCCCGACCACGACGGCAACGCCCGCTGGCCTGACGCAACGGATGCCGTCGCCTAGAGCCCGCTCGTTGCCGGAACATTCGATCAGGACGTCTGCCTCGATGCCAGCCTCCCCCAGCGGCTCCTCGGCCACGTTGAGGGCGCGCGTCGCGCCGAGACGCCTCGCTATCTCGAGCCGCTCGTCGGCCACGTCGGTGAGCGTTACCTCGGTCGCGCCCTGGGCGAAGGCGACCTGCATCGCGAGGAGTCCTATAGGACCTGCGCCGGTGACGAGGACGTGGTCGCCCGCGGACACCCTTCCCTTCTTGCAGGCCCAGATCCCCACAGACAGAGGCTCCATCAGGGCGCCGGCGTTGTCCGAGAGCCCGTCAGGCAACGAGAAGGCGAAGTCCTCGTTGATGTTTACGTAGTTGGTGAAGGCGCCGTCGATGGGGGGCGTGGCGAAGAAGCGCACGTTCGGGCACAGGTTGTAGCGGCCCGCCCGGCACTCGCGGCAGGTCCCGTCAGGGACGCCTGGCTCCAGGGTGACGCGATCTCCGACCTCGTGCTTTGTGGCGT
>JBBPYN010000113.1:0-26106 GCA_038199875.1 Rubrobacterales bacterium | reverse complement strand
GGTCCACGTCGAGGAGGATAGACCCGGGCGGCCTCCCCGACGCACCCTCTACCCCTTCATCAATACCCACTCCTCCGGCACCACCCCCAGGAAGGGATACACTGCAGGGGAGGTTTCCCGGGCTTACCCGGAATTCGCTGAGGAGAGGTCTCTATGGCTTACCCGAATCTCGCACCGACGAGGCAGTAGTCCCAACCAACCGCTGTAGCGGTCTTGTGTAAACGTCAGGTGACCGCTAAGAGGAGAAATTGCTCCCATCGTCAACCAGTTAAGCGCATATCTGTGCAGACCCCGACAAATAGTGGATGGGTTGCATGCTTGACTACACCGTGAGGGGCCCTGGCGTTCCTCGATAAGGCTCGTTCGTCCATAACGCTGAATATCACCTTCAGAGAAACGTTCTGCGGGGTTGGGTGACATAGGATCTTGATGGCGTCTGCTTACTTGGCGCCTTTACTTGCCTACTACTGGGCGCATACACACTACGCCAGCGGGCCTTGGAGGCTAGGGTATTTGCTAAACGGATGAGCTTCCAAAAGGCGCCATTTCTCAGCGTCGAGTGAATAAGGATCACCAGGCCGGTGTCAGACTCTCCTCAGACTCCGGCCGACGATGCTCGGCGAAGGTTTGCAAGCGCCGGTAGGCGGCCGCCGCTGTCTGCGTGAAGCTATCGTGAACCTCGTAGGCGACCCTACGGCGCTCCTCGTCCTGCACCGCGACAACCCGTCTGACCAGGCTGTTCAGTTCGCGCTGGCGTTCGGCAAGCTCCTGATTGAGTAAGTGGACTTCTTCCTCGGAGCGCTTGCGCTCTGTGACGTCGCGCCTGATGTTTACGTAGCCGGTGATCTCACCATCATCCCCTCGCAAGGCGACGGTGATCCCGTCGACCCAGACAGGCGTGCCGTCCTTGCCATACGTGATCACTTCGATGCGGAACTTACCCGTCGCGGCTAGTTCCCTGAGTGCGTCCTCGCGCTGGCCCTCTGTCATCTCTAGAGGGACAACCTGCCAGATATGGCTTCCCAGCACCTCATCGGCTCTCCAACCATACATCTTCTCGGCGGCCTTGTTCCAGACCGTAATGAGCAGTTGCTCGTCGGTGGCGAGTACTGCATCGTTGAGGTTCTCGAGTAGGTAGGCGTGGTAGCGGTGTTGTTCTTCGGAGCGCTTGCGCTCTGTGATGTCGCGGACCACCATGCAAAGGACTTCACGAGTGCCGTCAACGATCACGTTCGCCCTGACCTCCACGTCAAGCAAGGAGCCATCCTTGCGGCGATGCCTCCACCCACCGCTAACGTACCTCCTCTGGTCCAGCATTCCTCCGACGTAGCTGTCCGTATCTTCCCTTGAGTAGGGGAGGAGATCGTAGAGCGTGAGGTACGACATTTCCTCGGGAGAGCAGCCGAGCAGGCCTTGGTAGGCAAGGTTCGAAACCAACACGCGTTTCGTGATGATGTCTACTAGCAGGATACCCTCCGTGGCTTGCTCGACCACTGCCTCGTAGCGCTGCTTGTGGTTTCGGGCCTCGCGGGCGCTGTCTTTGGCGTGGCCCCTGGCAACCCTCAACGTCGCGGCCAGCGAGCTGACAAATATGCCTTCCAAAACAAACGCGAGTGGCGGTACGGTTTTCACGCCGAAGCCTGCGAACGAGTGTATCGGGTAAACAAAATGATAGTCAGATACGAGTGCAGACAGGAGGGTGGCAAGAACACCTGGTCCCAGGCCACCGTAGCAGGCGCTCAGCATTACGGAGGCGCTTAGCATCGTGACGCCGAGGACTAGCAGGAGAAAACGGTGATGCATGAACAGCGAATCCAATAGCAGATGGAGCCCGAGCACCACGGCGACACTCGCTACGGCAACGCCGTAGCTCAGTAGCAAGGAAGGATAGCCTATCGAGGCCGGTCTGCTTTTTGCTTGGACACCCATAATCTAATGTTTCGCTTTGAGCACCAGCCCTTCGTGTCTCCCAGCAAGAAGTAGGTGGCGCCTTCGTTCCCTACTACTCCTTTACGCGGGGCCGACCGCCTGAAGCGCCCTATTGTGGCGCTGGGCCTTCAAGTCCTCAGGAACCTCCAGGTTCCGCACGCACCATCTCGGCCATCCCTCAGCGCCGAGTACTTGACACACATATTATTATCTCACATCGAGAAGTTAATACTCCCATCGACTTCGCTACCCACCTGTATTCACCGCGTGATGATGAACAGTCAGCCAACTCCACAAACGTGACATAGGGTGCCCGCGCCAACCACGCTAGCCAGTATGCCGCGCGATTTGTAGCCTCAAACTCGCATTGTGCGACGCCGAGATCGGCTGAAAACAAAAAAGTCAGACGCTCCCGACTCTCCTTCGGCGCGTCTGACCTTTCCGGGCGGTAGCCTAGAACCATGGGTGATCTGGTTGACTCTGTGGCTTGCAGGCTGGGTCTACTTGTGTGTGCGGTGGCGTCTCAACTATCCGATAGGCCTGGGATCTGGCCATTGCGAAAGGCATCGACGAACAAACGATGGTCGTCGCGGACGATCTCGGAGTAGTGGATACCGAATTTCACCATCTCCTCGACGAACTCCTCTTCGTTGCTGCTGACTGCCCCGATAATCTCGTCCTCCGTCTGGAAGTCGACGATGTTCGTGTCGGAGTCCTTGTCCGCGACACAATGCACCTTGGCCGTCGCCCGACCTAGATAGTCAAGCACCGGCGACATCTGTTCGGGCTCGGTGAGATCCGACCAGTCGAGGTCCTCCACGTAGGGCGAGAGTTCGGAGACGACGAAGCCGACTTCGTCTATCTTCGTATAGCCGAGCCAGGGATCGGCGTGCGCCTGCAATGCGCGCTGCGAGACCGCCGTGCGGTGCCCATGGTGTATAAAGTAATGGTCGATTCGCTCGTCGTGCACGATCCGGCTCGGGGCCGCGACGTTGCCCTGCTTCATGGAGAGCACCACGTCGTTCTCCAGGGCCTGGGTCGGGCCCTCCACCAGGATGTTATAGGTGGGGAGCCCCGCCGAGCCGATGCCGATTCCCCTGTGGCCGACGATGTCTTTTACCTGGTAGGTCAGGCTCCGGGAGCGCTTCGCCTCAGGGATAGTCTTCAGGTATGCGTCGAAAGCGGCATACACCCTGGCCCGTTCGGCGTCGTCAAGCTCGCGGACTCCGGGACTCCGTCGGAACCGCCGATCGAAGTTTTCGTTGACCAGGGTCATCTTGTCGAGCAGGTCGACGCGGGTGTTCAGCCGCGTCTCGAGCAATATGTCCCGGATCTCACCGTCGGTGGTTTCCAGCCGCAGCGCGTACTCATGGTCGCGGTCGCTCTCGACAAAGTAGCGCACCTGATCCAGGTAGGCTCGGACGTACGTTTCGATCAGGGACGCGATGTCGGCGTCTGAGATGGCCTTCATCCAGGCTAGCAGGGCCACGCTGGCGACCATCCGCTTTATGTCCCAGGTGAAGTGGCCCAGGTAGGCCTCGTCAAAGTCGTTGACGTCGAAGACGAACACCCCATCGCCGGCCATGTAGGTGCCGAAGTTCTGCGCGTGCAGGTCGCCCTGAATCCAGACGCGGCTGGTGCACTCATCCGCCCACCGGTCCTCCGCTCGTTCCATGTCCGCGTAGAAGATGCACGCGCTGCCACGATAGAAGGCGAACGGGTCGGCGGCCATCTTCCGGAACTTTTGACGAAACGCCTCGGGGTCAGCGACCATGAGCTCGGAGAAAGCGTCCACCAGCACGTCGACGATCTTCGTCTGGCGCTCATCGGAGGACTCACGCTGCCCTCCCACGTCCACAGTTCCGGCCATGGGACTCCTTTCACCCTCGATCGCAACCGGTTCATCATTCTCAGACCGGTAAACAGTAGCACGACATCACTTGGCTTGTGCCCATATGATTCCCGTAAGTGGACCCTCCACTACTGAAACACTGGGCGCTCCAGTGCAGACGCCGAGCTTGAAAAGCTCCCTGGTACTTGGTCAGGGGAGCCCCTCGCTAGTGACTCTTCCTGGCACACCACTGTACCCCGTCAGTCACAGCCCGGGCTACAGTGGTTGAAGGGGCTGTGTTTCTAAAGAAGGTACTATTGGTGGGTGATCAAACTTCTGCTTACAGCGTTCGCCCTCGGGCTGGCCAGCCTCGACATCACGGGGGCCCTTGCCGCCGTCGGTGCCCTTGGCGCTGGGGCGCGAACGCGCGCCCTCCTGGCCTTCGGCTGTTTCTCCATACTCGGCACCATCGCGTTCGGTACGGCCCTCTCTCTTATCGTCGGTTCGCGCATTTCCGGTTTCGACTGGGGAATGCTCCTGCCCCACGATCCCACGGAAGACCTGATAGCGGCCCTCGTGGAGGTCGTCCTTGGAGTTGGGTTGCTGATCTGGGGCATCGTGCGAACCTGGAGGCCAGGCGCGCGTCCTCCCAAGCCAAGCGCCCCACGCGGCCTTGGCCTCATCTCCCTGGCCGGCGCTGGGATGCTCTTCGCGCTCGCCGCTATCGCCGACCCCACCTTCGTCTCGCTCGTGGTGATCGCCGGGCGGGCTGATCACTTCTGGCCGGTCGCCGCCGCCCACTCGACGTGGGCGTTTGTGAGCCACGTGCCCCTGGTTTTGGTGCTCGCCTTCGCGCTGGGCGGCGAGAACGAGCGGGTCGTGACCTGGGTCAGAACCTGGTGGGCAAGGATAAGCCCGTGGATGGTCCGTCTGGTCACGATCTTCGTGTTCCTCGTGGCGACGCTCTTGCTGCTCGATGCGTTCTGGTACTTCGTAACGGGAGACCTCTTCCTACCGTCGTAACGCACGCGTGGGCGCTAACGCTGCCCTATTAGCACGAAGGGTGCCCAGTAGTATGGATGCGGATACCGTTCTTTGATCGCGAGTTGGGCGTCGCGAAGGGCCGCAGCCCGGCCGGCACCGTCTCGTAGCCGGGCATACCAACCCTCCATCGTCCACGACGTGGTTTCGTCTTGCACGAGCCAGAGGCTGGCTACCAGCGTCGCGGCCCCGGCCCCGAAGAAACCACGCGCGAGGCCGAGGAGCTCGTCGCCGGCCAGTACCTGGTTACGCGCGGACTCGCAAGCACTCAAGGTGACGAGGGCGCCGCCAAGGTCAAGGCGCAAAACGTCGGCGGCCGTCAACCAACCATCGTGCAGCTTGAGCGATGAGAACATGGGGTTGTCGGCGCGGAACATGCCGTGGCATGCCAGGTGCAGGACGCCGCAACCTGGCGCCTTTTCTCGTATGGCGTTCGTGGTTGCCTGCCCGTCGGCCAGCACCTCGGCCCCTGGAAGATGGGAGGCAACGGCACTTGCCTCATCGGCCACGTTCGGTATCAGGGGGTCAGCGACGCCAATTACAAGTGCCCTCTCAGAGCTTTGCGAAACCTGCTTCTGGCAAAGCGAGAAGACCGTCGCGCTAGGGGCGTAGGAGACCTCGAACCTATCGAGAAGGTATGCTTCGCCGTCGAAGAGGGCGTGGAAAGGCACCCCGTGAAGCAGGCCGTGCGGTACGATGGCGATCTTGTGCGGGCCGCCCGTTCTCTGTAGGGGCGATGCCGCCGCGAGGAGCGGTTCGATCGGGGCGACAAGCTCCTCGTAGAGCGAGGAGAGCACGCGCTGCGTCAGGAGCGTAAGGCACTCTGCGTGCTGATCCACGAACCCCTGGCCAGCTCCCATCCGATCCCATTGCACGTCCAGGCGCTGCAGAAGCCGCGCCACGACCCCCACCGAGCCACAGCCGCGCGCGACCCGAACTCGACCCCTCCCCCCGACGAACGCGACGATCTCATCGTCTACGATGTGGTAGGCGAGCAGCGTCACATCGGAAGGGAGGTCATCCCAGGAGTCCGACGTTGCCGTCGGCGTAAAAGGGTCTGAGCCCGTGGGGACGGTTCGCAGGCGGAGCTCGCTGATCTCCCTCTCCAGCTCCACCGTCCGTTCTTGTAGGTCAGGGAGGGGTGTCCCCGGCGCGACCTCGCCGGTGCCGAGCAACTGGTTGTAAGTCGCGTTGAGGTCGGCCTGCAGGGTCCTGATGCGTTCCTGCGTGGGGTCCTCGGTGGAGTGCGCCGGTTCCTTCGAAACGCCTGTGAGCAGGTCGACCAGCGCGCGGGATTTTGCCCGTTCCGCGACGGCGAACACGCCGCGCGGATCGCTCTCGGACCACCTGGAGAGGTTCACCTTCAGCAGCTCTTCGTAGGCCCCCGTCTTGTCAAGCAGGAAGGACGCGCGCATCGACTCGTGGGTCACGGTGTCGCGCAGGCGTTCGATCTCACCTATCGCCTCCTTGAGCGCGACGAGCGCCTCCTCGTCTTTGCCTTGCAGCCTCCTCAACCGGCCGAGCCGTTCATTGAGCCTGTGGCGCAACTGGGGTAGCGCGAGGCGCTCGGCAAGCTGGCGCGCCTCGCTCAGATGCGGCTCGGCCGCATCCACGTCGGGCAGCAGCAAGTCGACCAGGCGCAGGTGTGCGTATACGCGCTGCATGGACCAGTCTTCCCCAACGACCAGATCAAGAGCCTGATGCGCATGCGCCAGGGAGGTGTCGAGCGCCCCTTGTTTCTCTTGCACGAGCGACTGATCCAGCATTACGCCGGAGAGCAAAGGCGAGTTGCCTGCCGCCGCGAATAGCTCAGCGGCCTCGGCTAGCGCCTGCTCTGCCTCCTCGAGGTTCGCCGTGGCGGCGAACGCCACGCCCATTCCCCACATTGCCCTTGCGCGCTCGTGCGCCATCCCGTCGCTGTGGAGCAGAGGGTTCGCCTGCCTGTAGGCCGCTAATGCTTCGGGGTACAGGTTTAGATCCAGGTAGACGTTGGCAGTATCGAACATGAGAAGGCTCTTGTCCGTGAGTTCGTCGAGGGATTCGTAAAGATGGCGTGCCTGCTCGAATGCGGCGAGGCTGTCCCGGTAGTTCGCCAGATGCCAGTTGGCCTCCCCGATGTTGCACAGCGCCTTCGCGCGGGAAAGCGTAAGCCCGGCCTCGGTGAAAACGGCAGCGCCAGCCTCGTGTGACTCGAGCGCCTCGTTGCCCCGTCCGAGGGAGAGGAGTATCGCGCCCCTGTTGTCCAGGATCTCCCCGACACGCTCGGTCTCGCCGAGTGTCCGGTAACGCTCCTCCGCCATACCGTAGGCTTCCAGCGCTGCTTCGTAGCGACCCATGTACTCGAAGCAACGGCCGCGGTTCTGTTGCACGAGCGCGGTCAGCATGTCGTGCTGGCGGCGGGTGGGTGATACCCGTGTCCCACCGTCTCCGTCTAGCGCATCCAGGACGCCCTGGCCCGCGTCGATGGCTTCTTGATAGAGTCCCAGCTCGAGCAACACGGGCATCCGGCCGACGTGGGTTCGTAGGGCATCGAGGGGCTTGCCGCCGGCCATGTACCCTCTGTACGCCTCTCCGGCCATGCGTAGTGCCGCGTCGAACTCGCCCCTCGCGAAGAACGTCTGCAGCCGGATGTAGGACGAGCGGGCCGCGACCGCGGGCAGGGCGCAGACTTCGGCGCCCGTCGCGCACAGCTCCGCCATGCGATGCGCTTTGCTCGGATCGCTGCGTATCAGCTCGTCTGCGACATCGAGCAGGCTCTCAAGACCGTTTGCATCCAGCAGGTCAGCCCCGCTAAGCAAGCCTGCGCTTTGTTCGAGGTTGGGAAGAGCCAGCAATTTCTCGACGAACCCGGCGGGGATCACGCCTCACAGGCCTACGTCAAGGGGTGCGATCTGTATTTCCACTTGGTCGGCGCTGAGGACCAGTTCATAGCTGCCAGGCGGTATGCGGTGGATAGCGAAGCTCCCAAACTCATCGACAGCGGCCAGGGCCTGTTCGGTCCCGTCGCAGAGCAGCTGAACGCTGAAGAGCTCTGGTACTGGTCCATCGCCTGGTAGCACCTGGCCGTCCAGGTCGAGGTCCCTGTCGGAGCCGCGCGCCAGAAGGTTTATGGCCAGGTCGAACGTTTCAGCGTGGAAGATTAGCTGCCGGCGCGATCGCTGGGTGTCGACGGCCCTGAGGCCCGCGGCCGGTTGCATGTTGCTGTCGAAGGCCAGCCCTCCGAGTACGCGCTCCACAAAGCCTGGCGTCCGCTGGTCCCTCGCGTTGGCCTCGAACGCGTCAACCAGGGCGTCCCTTACCTCCTGAGGAGGCGATTCGATTAGAATGTTGTCCCCAGCCTCGAAGAACTTGCGGAGCCAGGCGACGTCGGCGAGCGTACCGTCGTCGGTCCCGGCTAGCGCCTCCTCGACGGTACTGGCCTCGTGTTCGGATAGGCGGCCTTCCATCCAGTCGACCAGGCTGGCGAAGTTCACTTTTTTCTCTGGCTCTACCACCGTATCCCGCCTTCGCGAAGGATCACACGCCGCTCTTCCCTATACCTACCAAATGCTTCCCGCCAGGGCGGTAGATACACCAATTGATAGCCACCCTTTAGATTCCCACGCAATACTACTCATCCATCATCCGCCTCAAACGCTCGAGGCAGCGCATCCTGGTTGGGCCGACGCTGCCGATGGCCATGCCCAGGCGCGTGGCGACCTCGGCGTAGGAGGGCTGTCCCGGGTCCAGGTACAGTGCGAAGAGAAGGTTCCTGCAGAACTCGCTGATCTTCGATAGTTCCTGGTCTAGCCATTCGTTTAGCTCCCAGTTCTCGAGCGTGTCCGTGTCACCGCCCGCGGGCGTTAGGGTGCCCTCATCCAGGGTCACGTACTTGCCGACGCCCTGACGGCGGTTACGCTCGAGCAGACGCCAGGTATGGCGGCGGGCGACGGTGGTGAGCCACCCGCCCAGCTTGCTGTCTTCCGGCAATTTATCGATGCTCTCGACCAGGATGGTGAACGTGAGCTGCGTTACGTCGGCGGCGTCATCGACTGAAAGCCCGTACCTCCTTGGTATGGCAAACACGATCCGCTCGTACTTATCCAGCAAGCCTTGCCACGCCTCGACCTGGCCCTTGCGGCAGGCCCGGATCAGGGAGCGGTCGGACTTGCTCTCGGTCCCTCTATCAAGCCGAAAGCTGATCACGAACTCCCGGGTTCTCGGGGCTTGTCGCAAGGTCGAACGAGACCGCAAAACTCTGATCTGTCGCCCGGCGCATCCGCGGCGCCGAGGTTAAAGTCGGCAGGTCTGACCAGCGACCTGCCCGAGGCTGGCCCCGATGTCTGCGTGGCCGGCACCTAGCGTGAGGTGGGCCGAATCCTCTGAGATAGACCGGGCGCTGCAGCGTATCCGTGTCTCGACGCTGGCGGGCCCGATGGGACCCCTGGCTGCTGCTTGGATGAGCGCGGCCTCGCCAGCCACGAAAGGCGTCGCCATCGAGGTGCCGCTCCAGTACGCGTACCCGCTCACGGGGTATGTGCTGAGGATCTCTTCGCCAGGCGCGGCGATGTCGATCCACGTCCCGTAGTTGGCGAAGGCAGACCTCTTCGGCGTCGGGTCTACAGAGGTCACGGCCAACAAACCATCACCCTCCGAAGCAACCCATGGAGGACCATTGGAGGCCGGGTACTGGGGCTGCGTAGAGTTGTAATTGCCCGCGGCGGCGACCACTACTCTACCGTGACCGACCGCTTCGGTGACCTTCTCCCTGAGCAGCCGGGACCAGCTCGGCGAGCCTAGGGAGAGGTTGATCACATTTGCCCCGTTGGTGTCCGCGAAGGCGGTCGCCTCGGCGACGTGGAACACGCTACCGTAGCCATTTTTATCTAACGCCCGGAGCGGCATCAGGTTCGCCCTCGGGGCCACGAGGTTGACGATCCCTGCCACGTGCGTGCCGTGGCCGACTACCTCCTGGTCGCGCTGCTCCTCGGTACTGGCGAGGGGAGACTCCGAGGGGTCTTTATCGTCGGCCACGAAATCGTAACGCGGAATGCCCACAAACCGCGCTTTCAGTGCAGGGTGGTTCATCTGCGCGCCAGTATCTATAACCGCGACCGTCTTGCCTGCGCCCTGGCTTAGCTTACGCGCGTCCGTGAGGTTGAGTGCGGAGTCGAGGTAAGTGGAATCTTTGGAGTAATTTTTCGTCGTCGGCGTTGCGTGACCGGCGGGAAAAGCGCTGTGCCTGTGCTGTGCCTCACTCTCATCGTCAGCCTCGGGCGTGCCTGACAGGTAGTTTAGTTCGGCATAAATTATTCGCGGATCGCCTGGAATCGTATTGAGGGTCTCCTGCGCGCCAGACCCGTTTACTATTTTGAGCAGGTAGATACTGGTGTTCTTCTTATTCAGAAAACGTTCCTGCACCTGCGTGCCGTAGCTAGAGTTTATGTCTCCTATTTTGATCCCGGGGGCCGTCTTGACGATGATCTGGCCTGGAACGAAGGTCTCCGTCTCCAACGCCCGTGCGTCGTCGGTCGCGGCGGGCAATACCAGCAGGCACAACGCAACGAGGAGCGCTACGGCTGCAGCGAGGTGCTGTACCGATGCCCTGGCGACCATAACCGGTTCCCGAGATCTCGCCAACGATCCACCTGACTTGACTCACCCTTCTCGGCGGCATTATAGACCATGGGCTGGGGTCTGGCGTCCTCGTTATCCGCCCTTCCTCCTCCGCTGGTACCACCCCTGTTCGTACAGGGGCCGAAGTCCCGAACCCTTGCGGCCCCTGTCGCGTACGGAGCCCTACGTTGAGGACGGGCGGCGTGGCGTCGGGCCGGCGTCTGCCAGGAGTTTTATCTCGTCTATGATCGTGAAGGGAGATTCGACCTTCGAGAGCACCGCATCAGCCCCTGCCTCGAGTGCCGACCCTGAGTTGGCTGAATCCGAGGCATCGCTCAGGACTAGCACGGAGGCGTCAGGGTTGCTCGAGCGCACGTCGCCGATCAGGTCGACGCCTGCCCCATCGGGCAAGATGTTATCCAGCGCCACCACATCGACCCCACCCAGCAGCAGGCGTGCCTCCGCCAGCGAGCCGGCCTGGACCACCTCCATCTGCTGGCGGCGGTATAGCAACAGGGAGAGCGCCTGGCGGAACAGGGCGTGATCCTCGACGAGCAGCACTCGTATTGGGTCCGAAGCGTCCTCCTCCAAAGCGTGCATGTCCACCCTCCAAATTGTTTCTCGTTGTCGCCCGAACGTGCCTATTAACGGACCGTTTGACGGACGAGACATGTGTTGGCTCCATCCCATTCTGGCGTCGCGCTGCTCTCCGTGGCAACACGCTACCTGTCCTATGCGTATACAGGCGTCATTTGATACGCCAGAGTCGAGTTCTCGCCCGCGAGAGCAGCCACGCCGGATCCGCCCTTGGGGGCGAGTAAGGGTATCATTGGGCGAGTATAGCCTGGACTTGCGCGCGTGAGAGGAGTATTTCATGGCGGAGAAAGAGACGACGGTAGGGCCCGAGGAGGGGATTCACGGTCGGCCGGCTGCCCGGATCTTGAAGGCGGCCAAGGGGTTCTCGTCGCAGGTCGTTCTCGTGAAGGGTGACAAGGAGGTAAACGCCAAGAGCATCTTGAAGATAACCGGGCTGGCCAGGAAAGGCGAGAAGATAACCATCCGCGCTGAGGGCGAGGACGCCGATCAGGCCGTGGAGACCCTGGCGGCCCTTATCTCGGCCGATGAAGACTAGGCTCGTACGACGCCCGTGAAGCTGACCGGCACAGGGGCTTCTGAAGGAATAGCCGTTGGTCCTGCCTTCGTGCCGGCCACAGGCAGGCCCGAGCCCGAGAGGACCAGGATCGACGAAGGCGAGGTCGAGGCCGAGCTGCAGAGGTTCGAGGAAGCGGCCGAGGCCGTGGCGGCAGAGATCTCCGAGACCGTCGACGGGCTCCGCGCCTCAGGCAACGAAGACGAAGCCGGCATCTTCGAGTTCCACGCTGAGATGGCCGAAGACCCCGAGCTTGCCTCCGCCGTCGAGGGGCGCGTGAGGAACCTACAGAGCCCCGAGGCCGCCGTGCTCGCCGCCGGCGAGGAGTACGCTGCTGAGTTCGCGGCAATGGACGAGTATCTGGCCGCCCGCGCCGACGACGTGCGGGACGTGACAGGCCAGATCTCAGCCCGGCTAATGGGCAGGGACGCCTCCGGCTTCGAGGCCCTGCGGGAGCCCTCCGTGTTGCTCGCGAAAAGCCTCGCGCCGTCGGACACGGCGCGCATTCCGAAGGGGATGGCGCTCGCGTTCGTCACCGCCGAGGGATCCAGGACCTCGCACGTCTCGATCATGGCCCGCTCCATGGGTATCCCCGCCGTCGTCGGGGTCGGGCCCGACCTCGAAGCAGCCCTTCACGCGAAGATGGTCGCGGTCGACGGAACCGAAGGCTCGGCCATCACGGACCCGGACGCGGACACGATAGCCGAGTTCAGGAGGGCGTCTGAGGCGTTTGCCGAGGAGCAGGCGGCCCTCGACGAGTATCGCTACATGGAGGCCCGCACGTCCGACGGCCGGCGAATCGAGGTCGCCGCGAACCTTGGCTCGGCATCAGAGGCCGAAGACGCGCTGGAGTGGGGGGCAGAAGGCGTGGGATTGTTCAGGACCGAGTTCCTGTTCATGGAGCGTGACGAGTTGCCTTCGGAAGGCGAGCAGTACGAGGCCTACGGCGCTGTCGCCCGCGCGTTCGGTGAGAAACCGGTCATCATCCGCACGCTCGACGTGGGGGGGGACAAGGATCTGCCCGGCGTAGACCAGGCACACGAAGACAATCCCTTCCTGGGCTGGCGGGGGATAAGGATGAGCCTTGACACGCCTGGCCTCTTCAAACCGCAACTGCGCGCGATCCTGCGCGCAGCAGCCCACGGCAACCTCAAGGTCATGTTCCCGATGGTCGCCGACGTCGAAGAGTTGAAAGCCGCGAAGGAAATGCTGCAAGAGAGCCGCGCAGAGCTCCAGGAGGAAGGAGTGGCGATCGGGGCGGTCGAGACTGGCGTCATGATCGAAACCCCAGCCGCCGCCGTCTGCGCCGCGGAGCTAGCCGCTGAGTCGGCGTTCTTCTCCGTAGGCACGAACGACCTCGTCCAGTACACCCTCGCCGCTGACAGGGGCAACGATCGGCTGCGGCGCCTCCAGAGACCAGATCACCCCGCTGTCCTCGCGCTGATCCGGCAGACCTGCGAAGCAGCGGAAGTAGCAGGCATCCCCGTCGGCGTATGCGGCGAGGCGGCCGGGGAACCTACCATAATCCCCAAACTCGTCGGCCTCGGCGTCACAGAATTAAGCATGGCCGCCCCCTCCATCCCACGAGCCAAGCAAGTCGTCTCGGGCCTGTGAAGGCGCGAGTCTTCCCCAACTACGAGGCCATGAGCGCGGCCGCGGCCGATGTAGTCGCCCGCAGGCTCGCGGAAAACCCATCCACGGTCCTCATGCTGCCCACGGGCACCACCCCCCTCGGGATGTACCGCCGCCTCGTCGGGATGCACCGTTCGGGTGAGGTCTCCTTCTCAAGGGCCACATTCTTCAACCTCGACGAGTACCTGGGGCTGGTGCCTGACCACCCGGCGAGCTACCACGTGTACATGAAGGAGCACTTCTACGGTCTCATCGAGGCCGACCCGTCCCGCATCTTCGTCCCCGAGGGCGCGGCCCCCGACCCCGAGGCCGAGTGCGGGCGATACGAGGCATCCATAAAGGAAGCCGGCGGGATCGACGTGTGCGTGCTAGGGATCGGACGCAACGGCCACATCGGGTTCAACGAGCCTGGGGCGCCCTTCGACTCTCGCACCCGAGTCGTAGAGCTATCCGAGACTACCCGCCTGGTCAACGCCGGCGACTTCGAGGCGAACCGCGCGCCTGAGCGCGCCATCACGGTCGGCATCGCGACCATCTTCGAGGCAGGGGAGGTCCTGCTCCTCGCCTCTGGCACCAACAAGGCTGGGGCCGTCGCCGCCGCCGTGGAGGGCGACGTCTCCGAGAGCATGCCCGCCTCGATGCTCAAGCGTCACCCCAGAGCCGGGCTGTTCCTCGACGAGGACGCCGCCTCGGACCTGGGCAGCGGGGTAGCCGGCTAGCACTCGGTCGCCCGTTGACGCGGGATCGGCACTCAAGTAGCATCATCGTAGGTGGTGGGATACACAGGGGCGAGAGGGTCGGGTACCGCATCGTTCACATGACCTTCTCCGGGAAAGAGGAGGGGTATGAGCGCTTTCATCGAGAGGGTTACAGGTGGGCAGGTCGGCGGTGCCATCGAGAGATCCATACGCCTGAGCTTATCTTTTATCCGGCTTGGACCCGTCATCATTATTGAGGCCCTGCAGACTTACGAGAGCGACGCGAGCCTCGTTGGGGTAGACGGGGCCGTCGAGGCAACCCAGGCGATAATAGGCGGCGACATGGACGCCACAGTGGCCCAGAACCCCTACGCGATGGGCAAGGTCGGCGTGGAGGAGGCCACGAAAGCCGCGAAGGGTAAATCCATCGACCCCAAGATCAACACGGGCCTCACGCTCGTTACCAAAGAGAACGCCCCAAGCTACCTGAAGATCCGAGAGAAGCAGCTAGGCGCGCTGCTCGGCGTAGAGGACTGAGAGGATTCTAATGAAGGTCGGACTACTTGGGGCTGGCCGTATCGGTGCCCTCCACGCCGGTGTGCTTTCCCGCGACCCCGGCGTCAACGAGATACTCGTCGGCGACGCTGACCCGAAGAGGGCAGAGGCGGTAGCCAGGGAGGTAGGGGGAGAGGCGGGCAAGATCGATGACGTGCTCGGCGCGAGGCCTGATGCCCTGGTCATAGCCGCCTCCACACCGGCGCACGCGTCCCTGATCCTGGCCTCCCTCGATGCCGGCATACCGGCCTTCTGCGAGAAGCCGATAGCGCTTGGCTACGATGAGACTCTCGAGGTAGTCGACGCCGTCGAGTCCTCGGGCGCGACGCTCCAGCTAGGCTTCCAGAGACGCTTCGACGCAGGATACGCGGAGGCGAAGCGCCTGATAGATTCAGGCGCGCTCGGTACCATCTACTCCCTGAGGCTCGCCACCCACGACCCCGAGCCCCCGCCAGAAGATTACATCCCGGACTCGGGCGGCATCTTCAGGGACCTCCACATCCACGACTTCGACATCCTGCGCTGGCTCACGGGCGTCGAGGTCGATGAGGTGTACGCAACTGGCAGCGTGCGCGGCTTCGACTTCTTCGCCGAGCACGGCGACGTGGACACCTCCGCTGCCCTGATCACGATGCAAGACGGCGTGGTCGCCGTGCTCACAGGAGGCCGCCACGACCCTCTTGGCTACGACGTGCGTGCAGAGGTCTTCGGCTCAGGGGACAGCGTCGCCGTCGGCGTGGACGGGCGTACCCCCCTGCGCTCCGTAGAGCCAGGCGTGCCGCCTTCCGAAAAGCCAGCCTACCCTGATTTCCAGGACCGGTTCGCCGAGGCCTACAGGGCCGAGATGGAGCACTTCCTCTCCGTGGTCAGGGGCGAGGCCGAAAACCCTTGCACGGCCCGCGACGCGCTCGAGGCGCTCAGGATCGCGATGGCCGCAGACCTCTCGCTCGCCGAACATCGCCCCGTCCCTGTATCGGAGGTCGGATGAAGCCGCGGGTGGCAGGAGCACCCATCTCCTGGGGCGTCTGCGAGGTGCCCGATTGGGGATACCAGATGGAGGCCGAAAGGGTGCTGAGCGAAGCGGCTGGCCTCGGCCTGACCGCGGTCGAGGCGGGACCTGATGGCTTCCTGCCCAGCGAACCGGAAGAGACGGCCACGCTACTCTCAGGTCACGGGCTCGAGCTCGTCGGCGGCTTCGTACCCGTTGTGCTTCACGACAGGGAGGTGCGTGACTCGGAACTGGCCTCGGTAGAGCGTCAGGCCGGGCTCTTCGCGTCGGCGGGGGCAGGCGTGCTCGTGCTCGCCGCGGCTTCGGGGGATGAGGGCTACGAGGAGTCGGCCGGCATGGAGAACGGCGAGTGGGACGAGCTGTTCGCGACGCTGGCGATGGTAGAGGAGATCGGGGCCAGGCACGGCCTCAACGTCGTGCTGCATCCTCACTACGGAACCGAGATCGAAACCCCCGAGCAGGTGTTGCGTTTCCTGGACGGCTGTAAGATGGGCCTCTGTCTGGACACGGGACACTCGATGGTGGGGGGCGGGGATCCCGTCGCCCTGACGGAGTCGGCGGCCGCGAGGATCGAACACGTCCACCTGAAGGACGTGGACCGCGACCTGGCCGGGCGGGTCGCCTCGGGCTCCCTCGCCTACGAGGAGGCCGTCAGAGCCGGGCTCTTCAGGCCGCTAGGTGACGGGGACGTGGACGTAGGGCGCGTGCTCGGGGCGCTGGAGAATGCCGGCTACGACGGCTGGTACGTGCTCGAGCAGGACATCATGCTAGAGGGGGAGCCGGGCGACGGGCCCGCAAAAGGGGTTGGCAAGAGCCTCGCCTACCTGAAGGGTGTACTCGAGTCGTGAACCCCGAGGTCATCACCATGGGAAGGGTCAGCGTGGATCTGTATCCCGAGCAGATCGGGGTCAGGCTCGCCGAGGTCGAGACCTTCGCCAAGTCCCTAGGCGGTAGCGCGACGAACGTGGCCGTCGCCGCGGCCAGACTCGGCCACGCCTCGGCCGTCATAACCAACGTCGGCGACGATGGCTTCGGCCAGTACATCCGCTCCGCGCTCGAGCAGTTCGGCGTCGATAGCCGGTGGGTCGGCACGGACCCAGAGCTTATGACACCCCTGGCGTTCTGTGAGATACACCCACCCGACGACTTCCCGATCCTGTTCTACCGCGAGCCCAAAGCGCCTGACATGAACCTGACTGTAGAAGACCTCGACTTCGAGGTGATCTCCGCTGCGCCGCTGTTCTGGATCACGGGCACAGGGCTCTCCGACGAACCGAGCCGCACCGCGACGCTAGCCGCGCTGGAGCAGCGGTCCTCGGGGATCACGGTCTTCGACCTCGACTTCAGGCCCACGCTCTGGGATTCGGAAGAGGAGGCCGGCCACTGCTACAGGGAGGCGCTGAGGAACGCCACCGTTGCCGTCGGAAACCAGAAGGAGGTCGCTGTCGCCGTTGGCACGGAGGACCCCTTCGAGGCGTCTGAGGCTCTCCTGGAGATGGGCCTCGACCTCGCGATAGTCAAGCGGGGTCCGGACGGGGTGCTCGCCCGCACGAGCGAGTGCCTCGCCGAGGCGTCACCCATACAGGTCGACGTCCTAAACGGTCTCGGCGCCGGAGACGCCTTCGGGGGGGCGCTGTGCCACGCCCTCCTCTCCGGTTGGAATGCGGAGAGTACCATCAACTACGCCAACGCCGCGGGGGCCATCGTCGCCTCGCGGCTGGCGTGCGCCGACGACATGCCCACCCGCGAAGAGGTGGAGGATTTGTTGAGGAAATCCTCGGGTGTCTGAGGGTGGAGAGCACCAGCAGAGAACGGCTCGGCGGAAAGGGGTGATTCCTTGGGCACCGTAAGGCTAACGATGGCCCAGGCGCTGATACGCTTCCTGGCGCGGCAGTACGTGGAGCGAGACGGGAACGAAGAGCGCCTCTTCGCGGGATGTTTCGGGATCTTCGGCCACGGCAACGTTGCCGGCGTCGGGCAGGCGCTCCAGCAGTACTCCGACGACGTTCCCTACTACCTTGCCCGTAACGAGCAGGCGATGGTACACGCGGCCTCGGCCTACGCCCGCCAGAAGAACCGCCTCCAGACCCTTGCCTGCACCACCTCAATAGGACCTGGCGCTACCAACATGATCACGGGCGCGGCCCTCGCCACCATAAACCGCCTGCCCGTGTTGCTCCTGCCAGGCGACGTATTCGCCTCCCGCGGTCCAGACCCCGTACTGCAGCAACTCGAAGCTCCTTACGACGGAACCCTCTCCGTCAACGACTGTTTCAGGCCCGTCTCGCGCTACTTCGACAGGATAGTGCGGCCCGAGCAGTTGATACCAGCCGCCCTCGCGGCGATGCGCGTGCTCACCAACCAGGCAGAGACGGGGGCCGTTACCCTCGCGCTTCCGCAGGACGTGCAGACGGAGGCCTTCGACTACCCCGAAGAGTTCTTCGAGGAGCGGATGTGGCACGTCGGGCGTCCGCTGCCCGATGCCGCCGCCATCGAACGCGCCGTCGCTGAGATCCAGGCTTCCCGACGGCCCATGATCGTCTCTGGCGGAGGCGCGATCTACTCCGAGGCGACCCAAGCACTAAGGCGCTTCTGCGAACGCACGGGCATCCCCGTCGGCGAGACGCAGGCTGGCAAGGGCTCCATGCCCTACGACCACCCGTGTTCCCTCGGCGCCGTCGGCGCGACGGGCACCTCAGCGGCTAACCGCGCGGCCCGCGAGGCCGACCTGGTCATAGGCGTTGGCACCCGCTGGTCCGACTTCACCACGGCCTCCAAGACCGCGTTCCAGAACAGGAACGTTCGCTTCGTCAACATAAACGTCGCCGACTTCGACGCAGCCAAGCACGCCGGGCTCGCCCTGGTTGGCGACGCCCGCGCCACGCTCCAGGCCCTGGACGAGGCCCTCGGTGGATACGCGGTCGAGCACGAGTACAGGGCACGGAATGCACGCGAGGCCGGGGAGTGGGATGCGGAGGTCGGGCGGCTTTACGCCCTGGACCACGGTCCGCTGCCGGCCCAGAGCGAGGTCATAGGCGCCGTCAACTCGTTCTCAGAGCCACAGGACGTGGTCGTCTGCGCCGCCGGTTCGATGCCAGGAGATCTGCACAAGCTCTGGAGGACGCGAGATATCAAGGGCTACCACGTCGAGTATGGTTACTCATGCATGGGCTACGAGATCCCAGGCGGCCTCGGCATCAAGATGGCCGACCCCACCAGGGAGGTCTACGTGATGTGCGGCGACGGCTCTTACCTGATGATGAACTCCGAGATCGTTACCTCCATTCAGGAGGGCCTCAAGCTAACCATAGTGCTGGTCGACAACTCGGGGTTCTCATCCATAGGTGCCCTCTCGCGCTCCCTCGGCTCGGACGGCTTCGGCACCCACTACCGCTACCGCAAGAACGGTTCCATCGGCCTCGATTCGGAAGAGGCGCCTGGGGACATCCTTCCCGTCGACCTCGCAGGAGGCGCCGAGAGCCTCGGAGCGTACGTAATGCGGACCAGGAACATAGAAGAACTGGAGAAAGCCCTCAGGGACGCCAGAGACGTGGACAGAACGGTGGTCATCCACATCCGTGTTGACCGATACGAAGGCGTCCCCGACTACGACTCCTTCTGGGACGTGCCCGTCGCGGAGGTCTCGGAGATGGAGTCAGTGGTCTCGGCGCGTGAGGAGTACGCGAAAAACAAAGCCGCTGAACGCAAATACCTGTAGAGGGGAGATCCGGACTGTGCCAGACTTGATCGTATCCAGCAATTCACGTCCCGACGAGAGAGCCAGCGTCGTGAAGGTGACTCCGGGTTCGGCCGGCTGGGCGTATGTCGGCTTCGAGGTGCTGCGGCTAGCGGAAGGGCGGAGTGTGGAGCGCGCCACAGGCGGGGAGGAGGTCTGCCTCGTCATCCTCTCCGGATACTGCGACATCTCGGCCGCTGACCAGGAATGGAGGGGAGTCGGGGAGCGCGACAGCGTCTTCGAGGGTCAGCCTTACGCGGTTTACCTGCCGCCAGGCACGGGCTATCAGATAGAAGCCGTAACCTACCTGGAGATGGCCGTCTGCTCCGCGCCAGCCGAAGAAGGGAGGGAGGCGCGCCTGATCCAACCAGAGGATACCGAGGCGAGCATCCGTGGTTCTGGCAACATGGAGCGCAGGATCACGAACATCCTGATGGAGGACCAGCCGGCCGAACGGCTCCTGGTCGTCGAGGTCATCACCCCTGGAGGCCACTGGTCGAGCTATCCGCCACACAAACACGACCGCGAGGCGCTCCCCGAGGAGTCGTACCTGGAGGAGACGTACTACCATCGGGTCCAGCCTGAACACGGCTTCGCCCTGCAGAAGGTCTACACTGAGGACCGCTCGCTCGACGAGACGCTCACCGTGGGTGATGGCGACACCGTGCTCGTACCCCGCGGCTACCACGCCGTCTCGGCGCCACCCGGCTACGACCTCTATTATCTCAACGTTATGGCGGGACCTGTGCGCCGGTGGAAGGTCAAGAACGACCCTGATCACGAATGGCTGCTCGGCTAGAGAAAGGAGAGGCAGATGGATAACAGACGGTCAAAGCCTGGATTATTCTCGCGCAGGGATTTCCTCAAGGTGGGCGGCACCGGGCTAGCCGGCGCGGCGCTCCTCGGGGCCGCTGGTTGCGGGGGCGGCGAACAGAGCGGTAGCACGACCGAGTTGTACTTCACAGCCCCGCTGGACGAGTCGGGGACCACCCAGAAGCTCATCAGCCAGTTCAACGCGAAGAACAAGGGCAAGTATAAGGTCATCTTCCGCGAAGGCAACGCGGATACGGGACAGCGCCTCGACAAGCTCAGGACCCAGTTCCAGGCCGGCGGGGAAAACCTCGACATAATCCTTGGCGACGTTATCTGGACCGCTGAGTTGGCAGCGAGCGGCTGGGTCTCCGACCTCTCTGACCGGTTCCCGGAGAGTACCCAAAGGGAGTTCCTGCCAGGTTCGGTCGAGGCGATAATCTACAACGGCAAATCTTACGCCATGCCGTGGTACACGGACACGGGACTTCTATACTACCGCAAGGACCTGCTGAAGAAGAGCGGCTATGGTGGTCCTCCGAAGACCTGGGACGAGCTCAAGCAGATGACCAGGAAGGTGCTCGGGGAGTCGGATACGAAATACGGGTTCGTCTTCCAGGGCGCGAGGTACGAGGGCGGGGTGTGCGACGGCTGCGAGTACATCTGGGGTCACGGCGGGAACGTCCTCGACCCCAAGGACCCGACGAAAGTACTCATCGACAGACCGCAGGCCGTAGCGGGCCTGGCTACTGAGCGGAGCATGATCACTGATGGCATCTCGCCCAAGGCGGTCTCGGTCTACAAGGAGGACGAGTCGGCGGGGGCATTCCTGAACGGCGACGCGGTCTTCCTGCGCAACTGGCCCTACGTCTACGCCCTCGTAGGCGACCCGAAAGAATCGAAGATAAAACCCGAGCAGGTGGGAGTCTCGGAATTGCCTTCGGCGGACGGAAAGCCGGGAAACGGCACGGTCGGGGACCAGCCACTCTACATCAACGCCACCTCGAAGTACCCTGACGCCGCCTGGAAGTTCATAGAGTTCCTCACCGCGCCCGAACAGCAGAAGTTCAGGGCTCTCGAAGGCTCGTACCTGCCGACGAGGACGGCCCTCTACGACGACGCCGAGATACAGGACACCGTCCCCGTCGTCGCCCTCGCCAGAGAGGCGCTCCAGCACACCCTACCGCGCCCCGTCTCGCCTTACTACTCGGACATGTCCCTGGAGATGCAGCAGCAGTTCAACGCCTCGCTCGTGGGGGACACGACGCCCGAAGTAGCAGCGCGCGACCTGAAGGAGCAGCTCGAAAACTTCATCAGGCAGGGCCAGGAATCCTAGTCATGGACACGTCTACAAAGGGGGTGTAAATGCGGGTTGGCCTGGTAGGTGCCGGCTTTATGGGCGGGGTTCATCTGAGTGCCTACGCCAACATCCCCGAGGTGGAGGTGGTCGGCGTTGCAGACGCCCGATCAGAGAGCGCCCTCGCGGGCGCACAGATGGTGGGGGCCAGGCCCTACGCTTCGTACGACGAGCTAGTAGCGGCTGAGGATGTCGAGGTGGTGGACGTCTGCCTGCCGACTGCCTTTCACAGGGACCTCGCGGTCAGGGCGGCGGGTGAGGGCAGGCACGTCATCCTCGAGAAGCCGATAGCCCGAACCATCGAAGACGCGCAGGAGATCCTCGACGCCTTCTCCGGTGACGCACCCCGGCTCTTCGTCGGCCACGTCGTCCGCTTCTTCCCCGAGTACGTCGCGATCAAGGAGAAGGTCGAAGCCGGCGATCTCGGGACTGTCGGGGTGGTACGCACCAGCCGCCGCTCGCCTTTCCTCCTCGGCTGGAACGACTGGTACGCCGACTGGCGCGTCAGCGGCGGGGTGCTCCTTGACCTGGTGATACACGACTTCGACTTCCTGCGCTGGACCCTAGGCGAGGTCGAGAGGGTGTACGCACGCGGTGTCCTTGGACGTGAGTACAACCGCCTCGACTACGCCCTCGCCACCCTGCGCTTCATGGGCGGTGCCATCGCCCACGTCGAGGGCCACTGGGGATACCCCGGTCCCTTCAACTACTCCATCGAGTTCGCCGGAAGCCGCGCCATCCTCACGGCAGACAGCACCGAACCCGGCACGTTGGAGATGATCCGTGAGCCGGACGCTCAGGGTGAGGTTCCCGACGTCGCCTCGGACACGAGCCCATACGAGGCGGAGCTGGCGCACTTCATCCGCTGCATCGCAACCGGAGAAGAGTCGATCGTGCAGGGACGCGACGCCTACGAGGCGCTCAGGATCAGCCTCGCCGCCACCGAGTCGGTTCTCTCTGGAGAACCAGTGACGCTGGGAGGGCAAGGATGAGCGTCAGGATCGGTATCGTCAGCTTCGCCCACGTTCACTCCCCGGCGTACGCCGCCGTCCTCAGCGACCTCGACGAAGCAGACTTCGTAGGCATAACGGACGCGAACCCTGACCGCGGGGCGGAGGCTGCCGAGCGTTTCGGCGTGCGGTTCTTCGAGGGAGCGGACTCGTTGTTCGGAGAGGTAGACGCGGTCGTTGTCACCTCCGAGAACAAGAACCACGTTCGGGATGTCATCCCCGCCCTTGAGAGTGGCGTGCACGTGCTCTGCGAGAAACCCATCTCGACCACGGTCGAGGACGCGCGGGCCATGATAGAGGCCTCAGAGACCTCTGGCAGCCAGCTAAGGGTAGCCTTCCCAGTGCGCTACCTACCCTCCGTGTCCCGTGCTTGTGAGCTCGTGCGTGGTGGCTCTCTGGGCCGCGTTCTGGCCGTCAACGGCACGAACCACGGCCAGATTCCCGGAGGCTGGTTCCTCGACCCCGAACTGGCGGGTGGCGGCGCCCTGATGGACCACACCGTCCACCTCGCCGACCTCCTGCGCTGGATGCTCGACGTCGAGGTGACGAGCGTCTACGCCGAGGTAGATTCGTTCTTCGGGGCCACAACGACGGACGACGCCGCCATCCTGACCCTGGGGCTCGAAGGTGGCCCCGTCGCCGACGGAACTTTCGCCACCATAGACCCGAGCTGGTCCCGGGGCGACGGCTACCCGACCTGGGGCGACATGACGCTCAGAATAGCGGGTACTTCAGGCGTCCTCGATGTCGACCCATTCGCCCGACCTCTAAGAACCTTCGACTACGAAGCACGCACCCCGATATGGTCGTACACGGGAGAAGACATGAACGCGCTGATGCTCGCGGACTTCCTGAGCGGCGTAGCCGAAGGCAAGCCCGCCGGCGCGAGCGGTCTCGACGGCCTGCGGGCACTCGAAGTAGTATTGGCGGCGTACCGCTCCAGCGAGGACCACAAGCCCAAGGCCGTGGAGGGTAGGGAGCCGGGAAAGGGATGAAATCCCGGGCCCTCGAACATCCTCCCCCATCGCATTCTATCCCCTTCCCCCCATCCGCGGCCAAAAAGCTGCAAGCGAGGCCGCAGGCTGAAGCGTGCTGACAAGGCGCCAAAGGCGCCGTGCTGACAAGCGACCGAAGGGAGCGTGCGTTCACATGCCGATGCGATGGCAGGCACGGTCCTCGATCAGGGTGAGCAGGGCGGAGTGATCCCAACCCCCCCTCCCTGTGGACTTCAACTCCCCGAACATCTGATCGACCAGGGCCGTAATGGGTAGAGCCACGCCGTACTCCCTGCCCGCCTGCAGTGCTATCCCGAGGTCCTTGTGATGGAACTCGACCTTGCCGCCAGGCTCGAAGTCGTGGTCAAGTAGCTTCTCCTGCTTCACCTCCATGGCCTTGTTGGACGCTAGGCCCCCGGAGAGAACCTCGATGAGCTTTGCCGGTTCCACCCCCGCTCTGGAGCCAAGCACAAGCGCCTCCGAGACGGCCTCCAGGATCAGGGCAACTACGATCTGGTTCGCGGCCTTCGTGACCTGGCCAGCCCCGCTCCTGCCCATGTGCACGATCGTCTTGCCCATCGCCTCGAAGAGTGGCTTTGCCCTCTCGAAATCCTCCTCTTCGCCACCTGCCATGATCGAGAGTGTCCCCTCTTCTGCCCCGAGGTCTCCACCCGAGACCGGGGCGTCGAGCGACCCGATCCCACGCTCCAGCGCCACCCCGGCGAGCTTGCGGGCCAGAATCGGCGAGCTGGTGCTCATGTCGACGAGCAGTGTTCCCTGGCGCATCCCGTCAAGCAGCCCTCCATCCCCGGCGACCACCACCTCGACCTCGGGTGGACCGGGCAGCATGGTGATAATGATGTCGCCCTGTCGCGCAATATCTTCGAGACTACGGGCGACTTCGGCGGGGCGGCCTTCGGCCAGCTCCCCTGCCGTGCTCCGCGTGCGGTTGAACAACACGAGATCGTAATCCGCATCCATGAGGTTTCGGGCCATCGGCGCGCCCATTATCCCAAGGCCCACAAAACCGACCCTCTCTGTCGTCACCCCGACCCCCTCAGCAGAACCTTGTGTGGGATCATGTTATACGATCTCGAAACCGATGGTACGCAAGAGTGGAGCGCGAAACCTTCGCCCGCAGGGAGCGTATACGGACTCCCAGAAGCTCGAGAAGAAGGTGCGGTGCAGACGATGTCTGAAGACGAGAGCCAAAAAGTTTCCGAGAACGCCGGGTTCTCCGGTGGCCCTGACCGTGGACGCGCTGCCCTCGTCGTCAACACGCGCTCGCGCACGGGGGAGCGGGCGTTCTTCCGGGCACTCGACGTACTTCAGGAGCTTCACGTCCCACTCGGCGTAACCTATGCCATAAGGGACCCGGCGCGGCTCCCCGAGACGGTAAGGGAGGTCCTCGACGACGGGTACAGGTTCCTGATCCTGGGCGGGGGCGACGGGACCGTGAGCTCCGTCGTCGACTTCCTGGCCGACCGCGATGCGGTGCTCGGGCTCCTGCCCCTAGGTACGGCAAACGACTTCGCCCGGACGCTCGACATCCCCGAAAACGTCGAGGACGCCTGCAGGACGATAGCTGAAGGCAAGGTCGTCGACGTCGACCTCGGTCTCGCCGGCGACAACTTCTACGTTAACGTCGCCTCTGTTGGCTTGGGAGTTGAGGCCACACGGGCCCTCTCGCCGTGGCTGAAGAAGAGCACCGGGCCCCTTGCCTATCCCGTGGCCGCCATCACGGCGTTCTTGAGGCACGAGCCGTTCTCCGCCACGCTCACCTTCCCAGACGGGGACCACGAGACCGTCGAGTACGACCGTCTCCTGCAGGTCGCCATCGGCAACGGACGCTTCTACGGTGGGGGTATGATCGTCGCCTCCGAGTCAGGCATAGATGACAAGACCCTTGACATCTACGCCATAGATCTTGGACGGCATCGGGACCTGTTAGGGGCAGCCAGATACCTCAAGAGCGGGGATTTCATCAAGACAGACGGCGTGCACCACTTCAGGACCTCCCAGGTAAGGCTCGAGACGGGCCCGGAGCTACCGGTCAACATAGACGGGGAGGTGGTGACGCATACCCCGCAAGACTTCTCCGTCGCCCACAACGCCCTTGACGTGCTCGTGCCGCAGGCGTCCGCCGCCGCAAGCCACGACGATTAAGTGGTGCACGACGCTTGCGCCGCCAGCCCCGGTTGCTAGACTGCGGGACATCGGTGGGGACCGAAACCAGGAGGAGACTATGCGACCTGAGGACATAGACGGCCTTACCGTAGGCGGTCTGCTCGACCTCGTACACGAACGGTGCCCCGATGACGAGGCGCTCGTCTATGCCGACAGGGACCTGCGCTATACCTACATGCAGTTCAGGGGGGCCGTGGAGGATTGCGCCCGCGCGCTGATGGCGCTAGGCATACAGAAGGGCGACCACGTAGCCGTGTGGGGACAGAACGTGCCCGAGTGGGTGACCTTGCAGTTCGCGACGGGCAAGGTCGGGGCCGTGCTCGTCACCGTCAACCCGGCCTACAAGTCACACGAGCTGAAGTACGTGCTCGAGCAATCGGACGCAGCGGCCTTGTTCCTGACCGAAGGGGTCAGGGATGCTGACTTCCTTCAGATCCTACAGGACGCTGTCCCGGATCTCGCCGAGGCCGGCAGTGGCGAGCTGTCGCTAGAGGAGCTGCCATTCCTGAAGAACGTCGTCCTGATGGGCGGAGAGCCGCCAGACGGTCTGCCGGTCATGGGCTTCGGCGAG